>NZ_JAMCOU010000012.1:0-354 GCF_023499985.1 Acinetobacter amyesii
ACGCATGAAGCTGACCAATACTAATTGCTCGTGAGGCTTGACTATACAACACCCAAACAGTTGTATATATAGCATCAATTGATTCACATATAATCAATCAAACTTGATTTAGTTGAAAAGCTAGATAAAATGAACACCTTAAATTAACTCAAGTACTTCTGTTAATAACTCATTTGGTAGAAAACTTAGCACGAAGAGCACTGCTCTGAGATTAGACTAAGCAAGTATCCATAACAGTTGTGCTGGCGACAATAGCAAGAGTGAACCACCTGATCCCTTCCCGAACTCAGAAGTGAAACCTCTTAGCGCTGATGGTAGTGTGGGGTTACCCATGTGAGAGTAAGTCATCGCCAG
>NZ_JAMCOU010000011.1:0-854 GCF_023499985.1 Acinetobacter amyesii
CCTTGCGCAGCACCAAGCTTGTCCGCTAATGGATCAAGAACAGTGTGATAGTTTTCACCTGAACCAACACCACGACCGCCTGAAACAACAATACGCGCAGCTGTTAATTCTGGACGTTCAGATTTCACGATTTCTTCAGAAACGAACTTAGAAATACCAGCATCACCAGTAGATGCAACAGNTTCAACTGCAGCAGAGCCNCCTTCGCTTGCAACAGCATCAAATGCAGTACCACGAACAGTCGCAACTACAACAGACTCGCCAGACTCTACAGTTGCAATCGCGTTGCCTGCATAGATTGGACGTTTGAAAGTTTTAGGACCTTCAACAGCAATGATGTCAGTGATCATGCTTACGTCAAGTAGCGCAGCAGCACGTGGAAGTACGTTTTTGCCCGTTGTCGTAGAAGCAGCAAGGATGTGAGTGTAACCCGCACCGATAGAAGCAACTAATTTAGCAACGTTTTCAGCCAATTGATTAGCATAAGCAGCGTCGTCAGCAAGTAATACTTTGCTTACACCCGCAACTTTAGCTGCTTGGTCTGCAACTGCTTGAGCGCCTGAACCAGCTACTAATACAGTGATATCACCACCGATTTTTTGCGCTGCAGCAACAACGTTAAGAGTTGCACCATTTAGTGCTTTGTTGTCGTGCTCAGCGATAACTAAAATACTCATGATTTTTATCCTTCTGTATTAGATCACTTTCGCTTCGTTTTTCAATTTATCTACAAGCTCGTCTACAGACTTCACTTGTACGCCCGCTTTACGTTCTGCAGGAGCTTCAACTTTAACAGTTTTAAGCTTAGTTGCAGGTGAAACGCCATAATCAGCAGGTGACTTAGTATCAAGCGG
>NZ_JAMCOU010000037.1:0-127144 GCF_023499985.1 Acinetobacter amyesii
ATCAAATAAAACCAAACTTAATCAATTCAACCAAGTCATTGTTTTATCAGAAGTTTTAATCTTCATCACCGCCGATGGATGTGCATTCTACAGCATTTCTGATCCAACGCAACACCTTTTTTATGATTTATTTTACGCATGTCGTTTTTTTAAACACATAAACATTCTTTTGTATTATTATTGGGCTATATACGCCCTATTTCATATAATAAAACGTATATAAACCCAATCTTCATTCCATTTAATTTAAGACATTTTTGATTTCGTATGGTTGTTTTTAAAAAAACTGCCTATTTAATAATGGCGTGCTCCATTTCACCCTTATTATATGCAGCTCCCACAGCAAATATTTTCACAACCACTTTCTCTATTTTGAGTTATGCCAAGTGGGAAACCACTTCACCCAAATTTTGTGTGATTAATAATTCAAGTTTAGTCAATGATTTTAAAAAACTTGCGCCAACCCACAGCACTTATAAAATTACAGCTATCAATGTAAATGACATCAAATCTAGTCATTGCCAAGTTTTATTTTTTTCCAATCTATCAGCAAAAGAAGAACAAAGTATTTTAAACAACCATGTTAATTTCCCCGCCCTCTCTCTAAGTAGTAACAATAGTGAGTGTGAGTCTGGCAGTGCATTTTGTTTGTATAAAAAAAATCAGAGTTATTCGTTTAAAATTAATATGGAAAGCTTAACGCAGTCACAAATACATATTGATCCACGCGTTTTATTACTGGCGAAGTCATCGGAGTCAGCTGAATGAAACAACTCTATAACCCTATTACATTACACCAATTATTTACGCGTTCGCAGCTCACCATCTTTGCTTTAACATTTACGATTTGTTCTGCGATTTTTTTGGTGATTTCAACCTATACAATGCATACCTATGCAAAAAACAGCTTAACGATTTTATCAAATGCGATTAACGAACGTGTTCAACCGGCTGTGGTGTTTAATGACCAAACAACGATGCGTCAAATTTTAAATGAATACACTCAACTGTATCCCATTCGATCGATAGAAATTACCAACCTTCAAAATGCGTCGCTTGCTCATGCTGAGCAACAAGAAATTTCAACATTTTCTAGCCAAGCGATTTTAGATTATTTCTTTTTTAGCCAACCGATTCGTTTAGATATTCATCATGATCAGAAAAGTTACGGCGAACTGGTCGTATATGGAAACTCGTCAGATTTAGTTAGTTTCTTCCATAAAATTTTATTGGGTTTATTTTTAGGTTTTATTCTTTTATTAGCTACTGTGTTTTGGTCGGTAAATTCTGTTTATCAATACTTAATGCAATCTGTTCGCTCTATTGTTGAATCAGCCCAAACCATTAGCATTAAGAAAGATTATAAAATGCGGGTTTCAAACTCTGATATTCAAGAATTACACGCACTCAGTACCGCCTTTAATGGTTTACTTAGTGAAATTGAACAGTCAAATAAAAACTTGATTTCAGAAAATGACAAGCTAATTCATCTAGCACGTCATGATGCATTAACCCAATTGCCAAATCGTAATTATTTTTATGAAAAGCTGTTTGAGCTATTTGACTTAAAAGTGAACGCTGCTGTGTTCTTTGTCGATATTGAAAACTTTAAACATGTGAATGACCAATATGGACACTTAGCTGGTGATGCAGTACTGCGTGCCTCATCACATTGTTTAAAACAAGCACTTCCAGATGATGCTTTCGTTGCGCGACTCGGTGGTGATGAATTTGCAATTATTATCAATCGCTTAAACTTCCTGACGGAACTCGAAGTCTTTTGTCACAAAATACATGACTGCTATGGTTCCACATTTGTTTATGAGCAACATAATATTGCATTACAAGCTAATATTGGTGTAGCACTGATCCAAAATGCAAAATCGCCAGAAGATTTGATCGCAGATGCGGATCGCGCCATGTATGATGCTAAACTTTCTAATAATCATTGGTGCATTGCACTACAACGCCCCAACTCATAGGATTTGCTATGTTAAAGAACGCATTTAAAGTTTTATTTATACTTGCATTCACGGCTACTATGACAGCCTGCATGAGTTTAGGTAACTTAAGCTATAAACAAGCACGTATGCTTAAAAAAGAAGGTTTTGTCTTGACCAATGATGGTTGGACACTTGCCCTACCAGAACGACTTTTATTTGGTTTTGATGATTATCAAATACAACCTCACCAAGAAGGCAAACTAAATACCCTCGCCACTCAACTGATTAAATATGACCTAAACAAAATTAAGTTTATTGGTCATACGGATAATGTTGGACAAGCCAATTACAACCAACAACTGTCAGAAAAACGTGCGCAAAGCGTCGCAAACGTCTTTTTAAAGCAAGGTTATAACAGTTCAAATATTCAAATTATTGGCCGTGGTGCTGAACAGCCGATGGTCTCTAATGACACTGAAACCAATCGTGCCATCAACCGTCGCGTAAATGTCACCATCATTCCCTAAATAGCAGAATATAAAAAAGCCACCTTATGGTGGCTTTTTTATTGTGTTTATAAATTTTAGGCATAAAAAAACCGCTATATGCGGCATCTTTTACAGTATTGTTTTTGAAATAAATGGTCGGAGCAGTAGGATTCGAACCTACGACCCCCTGGTCCCAAACCAGGTGCACTACCAGGCTGTGCTATGCTCCGCTTTCAACTTTAAAAGTTGGGGTGAATGATGGGATTCGAACCCACGACAACCGGAATCACAATCCGGGGCTCTACCAACTGAGCTACATCCACCATCATGTTCTTGCTTGTGAATAACCAATATAACGCATTTTAAATTACAGGCATAAAAAAACCGCTGTATGCGGTATCTTTTATCGACCGTTTTCTTTGAGAAAATGGTCGGAGCAGTAGGATTCGAACCTACGACCCCCTGGTCCCAAACCAGGTGCACTACCAGGCTGTGCTATGCTCCGAATTGGGGTGAATGATGGGATTCGAACCCACGACAACCGGAATCACAATCCGGGGCTCTACCAACTGAGCTACATCCACCGTCACAACAAGTTTCAGATTCTATTATCAGAACACCATTAAAATGGCGCGCCTGACAGGATTCGAACCTGTGACCATCCGCTTAGAAGGCGGATGCTCTATCCAACTGAGCTACAGGCGCATTACCGATGACATAGACTATCACGCGATTTTTGCCTTGAGAAATTGGTCGGAGCAGTAGGATTCGAACCTACGACCCCCTGGTCCCAAACCAGGTGCACTACCAGGCTGTGCTATGCTCCGTTTCATCTCAGCTTTCGCTGTATCGCATATCGTGCGGTACGGTGTGCATTCTAGGCGTGACGTTGATTAACGTCAACACCTATCTTCAAAAAAACATAAAAAATCATTTCAAGCGATTATTTATCAAGCACTTTAATCATTTTTCAAGCAAAAATTAACGTTTTAAACTGGCGCTGAAATTCAACATCCGATCTAAAGGCAATTTAGCACGTTCAGCCAATGCCGGATCTACAAAAATTTCCTGATCGCCTTTTTGTAAAACTTCCAGAATGCCATCCAATTCATTCATCGCCATCCAAGGACAATGCGCACATGAACGACAAGTCGCTCCCTCACCTGCCGTCGGTGCTTCGATGAGAATTTTATTTGGTACAGCTTGCTGCATTTTATAAAAAATACCGCGATCAGTTGCCACGATTAAACGTTCATGTGGCAAGGTTTGTGCAGCCTTGATCAATTGTGAAGTACTACCGACGGCATCTGCAATATCCACCACAGATTCTGGTGACTCTGGATGTACCAAAACTGCTGCATCAGGATACAGCGCTTTCATATTGGCAATACCACGTGCACGGAACTCTTCATGGACAATACATGCCCCGTCCCATAGCAACATGTCTGCACCGGTTTTCTTTTGAATATAGCGACCGAGATGCTGATCGGGTGCCCAAATAATTTTTTCACCTAAACTATCTAAATGCTCAACAATTTCAACAGCACAGCTCGAGGTTACCACCCAATCTGCACGCGCTTTCACTGCCGCCGAGGTATTGGCATATACCACAACCGTATGATCCGGATGTGCATCGCAAAATTTGGTAAATTCATCGACAGGACACCCCAAATCAAGTGAGCATGTTGCCTCTAGAGTAGGCATCAGTACGGTTTTTTCAGGAGATAAAATCTTCGAGGTCTCCCCCATGAATTTCACTCCTGCAACCACCAACGTCGTTGCTTCATGATCCCGACCAAAACGTGCCATTTCAAGTGAATCCGAAACGCATCCACCGGTCTGTTCTGCTAGTTCCTGTACTTCAGGATCACAGTAATAGTGTGCAACAAGGACAGCGTTACGTTTTTTGAGTTCCGCTTTAATTAATTCAAACTTTTCAAGCTTTGCAGCTTCCGTTAAGTGATGCTCTTTAACATCACCCAAACGATCCAAATGCGCTTGTACAATTGATTTTGCTTCATTTGCAATTAAGTTGTTTGCATTATTCATCACAACGTCTTCTCTACCCTTAATGCCTGCTACTACACAGGTGCTTCACAACTGACCCATAAATATGGCACTTGGCTATTTTTTACCGGTCATTAAAAAGTTCCACTTATAAAAAAGCCTCACAACGGAGGCTTTTCAAAAACATCAAATATTTTATGAACGGTAATCTGCGTTAATCTTGACATAATCATACGACAGGTCACAGGTATACACAGTATCTCGCGCACTGCCACGTCCTAAATCTACACGGATCGTGATCTCAGATTTCTCCATCTCTGCAGCCCCTGCTGCTTCGGTATAATCTGCTGCGGCACCACCGTCTTTACAGATTTGAACATCACCTAACCAGACCTGAATTTTTTCAACATCTAAGTTTGGCACACCTGCATAACCAATAGCTGCCAAAATACGGCCCCAGTTTGGATCTGATGCGAAGATTGCAGTTTTAACCAACGGTGAATGTGCAATGCTATAAGCAATATCACAACATTCTTGAGTATCTGCGCCGCCTTCTACCGCCACAGTAATAAACTTCGTCGCACCTTCACCATCACGGACAATGAGCTGTGCAAGACGTTTCATTACACGTGTTAACACGTCTAAAACAGCAGCATAACGTGAATCTGATTCTGAAGTAATTTCTACGCCACCAGCTTGGCCCGTTGCAATCAAAATACATGAGTCATTGGTCGAAGTGTCACCATCCACCGTAATACGGTTAAACGACAGGTTAACTGTGGTTTTCAAAAGCTGTTGCACCAGCTCACGGCTAATGGGTGCATCAGTTGCCACATAGCTCAACATGGTCGCCATATTTGGACGAATCATGCCAGCGCCTTTAGAAATACCTGTCATGGTATACAGGACGCCATCTAACTCAAATTGTTCAGATGCACCTTTAGGTGTGGTATCTGTGGTCATAATGCCCGTTGCCGCATCCAACCATGCATCTTCCTGCAAACTATCTAATGCTGGTTGCAAGCCTTGAACCAAACGATCAATAGGTAATTGCTCGCCAATTACACCCGTTGAAAATGGAAGAACTTCTGTATTTTGAACACCTGTCAGTTCTGCCAGTTTCGCACACGTCGCCTCAGCATTTGCCATGCCGATTTTGCCAGTACCGGCATTGGCATTTCCGGTGTTAATCACTAAATAACGTGGATTACCTGCCAATAAGTGCGCTTTCGAAATATGGACCGGTGCTGCACAAAATGCATTTTGAGTAAAAACGCCTGCGACATTAGAACCTTCAGCAAATTCAAAAATGACAAGGTCACGTCGGTTCTGATAGCGCACATATGCTTCAGCCGAACCGATTTTTACACCTTTCACCACATGCATCTGTGGCATAGATACGTCACCAACTGCCATTTTTCAACGTCCAACTATATGAGTTATAAAAAATACAGCTTAGTGCAAAATCTATAAAAAATCGAGCAGAAGCACGGTTTTGCTGTAATTTTATTGTGGATTTCTTTTGCACATAAAAAAACCAGCCTTTCGACTGGTCTTTATCGCTGTTCGTCGTAAATTAGTTACGCGCCAGCTGAGTTGCTTCATCAAGAAGCACTTGTTTCGCTTTTTGTTGACTCGCAGCAGAAAGGGCTGGGTTTTCAGCCACAATACGGTCAGCATTCGCCGCATTGGCTGCTGCAATTTTTGCAGTTTGCAATACGATTGGACGATTTGGATTGGCAAAGGTATAACGAATACCCGTACGCGGGCTTGCTACAGTCACTTGACCGTCAGTACCAACCTGTACTTGAGTTGTTGTTGGACCAACTGCTTGTTGAACTTTCTCTAAAGAAGTCGTCTGAGGAGCGTTTGCAAAGGCAAAAGTTGGCAAAGCCAAAGCAGCAATCATGAACGGTTTTAGTACTTTTTTCATTGTCTTTTCCGTCTTACGGTTATTGATAGAAACTAAATAACATTTAATCTACTGAACTGCAAATACTATTCAGGTCAGATTAGTAGTGTAAATAAAAAATCAGAGCGCGAAGGCTCTGATTTATTTGAAATTAAACAATGCTGTTTAGATTTTACCGTGACATTGTTTATATTTTAGACCTGAACCACATGGGCAAGGCGAGTTACGACTTTCTGGCGGAACAATCACTTGCTCTGCAGGTGTATATTGCGCATCGATAACATCATTACCGTTGGCTTCAGCCAACAAATTATCAAAGTCATTGTGTGACAATTGAAGATTCATTGATTCAGCTTGAGCCTGTTTTTGAGCTTCCATTTCTGCAAGCTCTTCGGCTGTAGGCACATGAATACGAGATAAATCTGTCACGACATCTGACTTAATCACAGCAAGCATGTTTACAAATAAATTAAAGGCTTCTTTTTTGTATTCTTGCTCAGGATTTTTCTGCGCATAACCACGTAAATGAATCCCTTGACGTAAGTAATCCATTGCTGCCAAATGCTCTTTCCAATGGCGGTCCAATGAATTCAACATAAAGTGACGTTCGAGCATTGCAGCCGTTTCGTCACCCATTTGCGTACGACGTGAACGGTAGTGCTGAAGAACTTCATCAGTAATACGTTCAACCAAAGCCTCTTCATCCAAACGACGATCTTGCTCTAACCACTGCGAAATTGGCAATTCAATCGATAGATCTTCACGTAGCGCCTTTTCAAGACCTTCAATATCCCACTGATCGTGAATAGACTCAGGTGGAATATATATTTCGATCATGCCTTTAGTCACATCCTGAATCATCGTTTCGATGTAATCTTGTAAAGACGGTTCAACAAGAATTTCATCACGCTGAGAGTAAATAATCTTACGTTGTTCGTTGTTTACGTCATCGTATTTCAATAAATTTTTACGAATATCGAAGTTACGTGCTTCGACTTTACGTTGTGCATTTTCAATCGAGCGTGAAACCATTTTATGCTCAATGGCTTCATCTTCTTTCAGACCCATGGCACGCATCATTGCAACTACGCGATCACCTGCGAAGATACGCATCAAGTCATCTTCAAGCGACAAGTAGAAACGTGACACACCTGGGTCACCTTGACGGCCCGCACGACCACGTAACTGGTTATCGATACGACGAGATTCATGACGTTCTGAACCGATAATATGTAAACCGCCAGAGTTCAGCACCATTTCATGATTTTGTTCCCACTCTGCTTTCAAACGTGCTTCGTCTGCTTCAGTCGGCTCTTCAATCTTCGCCAGCAACGCTTTCCAGTTACCACCTAACAGAATATCAGTACCACGACCAGCCATGTTAGTCGCAATGGTCACTGCACGAGGTGAACCTGCTTGCGCAATAATATCCGCTTCGCGCTCATGTTGTTTCGCATTAAGTACTTCATGTTGAATACCAGCTTCTTTCAGCTTATCTGATAAAATTTCAGAGGCTTCAATGGTTGCTGTACCAATCAGAATCGGCGCAACACCCGCTTCATGAATACGTTGAATTTCTTGAATGATGGCGTTGTATTTACCTTCACGGTTTAAATAGATTAAATCGTTTTGGTCATTACGAATCATTGGGCGATGGGTTGGAATAAGTACAACATCCAAGCCATAAATTTCTTTCATTTCTGCAGCTTCAGTATCTGCAGTACCCGTCATACCTGATAATTTTTTGTATAGACGGAAATAGTTCTGGAATGTTGTAGTTGCTAAAGTTTGGTTTTCAGGTTGAATTTCCAAACCTTCTTTTGCTTCTACTGCTTGATGCAAACCTTCTGACCAACGGCGACCCGGCATGGTACGACCAGTGTTTTCATCGACAATGATCACTTCACCTTCGTGGATGATGTAATGCACGTTGCGTTGGTATAGGTAATGCGCACGAATGGCCGCAGAAACATGGTGTACCAAGTTTAAATTAGCAGATGAATATAAACTTTCACCTTCAGCAAGCAAGCCCATTTGAATCAATTCAGCTTCAACAGTTTCATAACCGACTTCGGTCATTTCTACAGAGCGCTGTTTTTCGTCAATCCAGAAGTGACCACCATCTGGTACCTTCTCTTCTTTTTGTGCATGAAGTTTTGGTGGAATGCTGTTAATTGCAGCATACAACTGAGATGAGTCTTCTGATTGACCAGAAATGATCAACGGTGTACGCGCTTCATCAATCAGGATCGAATCGACTTCATCGATGATGGCATAGGTTAAGCTGCGCTGTTTTTTCTCAGCAGCAGAAAACACCATGTTGTCACGCAAGTAATCGAAACCGAATTCGTTATTGGTACCGTAAGTAATGTCAGCTCGATACGCTTGAGCTTTTTCAGTTGGGTCTTGCATTGAGTAAATAATCCCAATGCTTAAACCTAAAAATTCGAATAATGGACGGTTTAATTCAGCATCACGCTGTGCGAGATAGTCGTTCACCGTAATCACGTGAACACCTTCACCACTAATCGCATTGAGGTAACAAGCAAGCGTTCCCATGAGGGTTTTACCTTCACCGGTACGCATCTCTGCGATCTTACCTTCATGCAAGGTAATACCACCAATCAGCTGTACGTCATAATGACGCATGCCCATGACACGCTTCGCAGCTTCACGACAAACAGCAAACGCTTCAGGTAATAATTTATCAAGGCTGTCGCCTTTTTTATAACGTTCTTTGAATTCTTCAGTTTTTGCAGATAAGTCTGCATCGCTTAGAACAGATATCGTCGGCTCGAGCGCATTAATCTTCTCTACGATTTTACGCATGCGTTTGAGTTCGCGCTCATTTTTGGTACCGAAGATTCCTCCGATCAGACTTGCCAACATGAATAGACTCTCTAAATCTTGCTTGTCAAATGAATATATTTTCTTAGTCGTTATTATGGTGCTAGAAATTCGAAGTACAAGGGTTTTGCACAAAAATCCCCTTAAATATTCTGCGCTCGGGTTCTAGCCCCGGAGACTTAAGGCAAGCTAATGTAACAAATTTTCTGCAGACAACATAGTGACTCTGTCGTGAGATATTTCGCATTTATCCCCCAATAAAACTGTTTTATATGAAATATATTCATAAAGAAATGAAAAAACACTATTTTTAATCATAAAAAAAATCCTTCATATTTATTTTCAAGTTAAACAAATTCAATAAATACGGGGATATTCCATGACGATTCGTTTAGGTGATACTGCACCAGACTTTACTCAAGACTCAAGCGAAGGCAGCATTCATTTTTATGACTTTTTAGGTGACAGTTGGGGCATTTTATTTTCGCATCCTGCCGATTACACCCCAGTCTGCACCACAGAACTTGGATTTACCGCAAAACTAAAAGATGAATTTAGCAAACGTGGTGTCAAGGCCATTGCCCTGTCTGTTGATGATGTTGAGTCGCATCATGGTTGGATTAACGACATTAATAATACTCAAAATACCACGGTGAACTTCCCGATCATTGCAGACAAAGACCGTAAAGTGTCCACCCTTTATGATTTCATTCACCCCAATGCCAGCGAGACATTAACTGTTCGCTCTTTGGTGATCATCGATCCAAATAAAAAAGTCCGTTTAATCATTACTTATCCTGCATCTACAGGGCGTAACTTCCATGAAATTTTACGTGTCATTGACTCTTTGCAACTGACAGACAACCATAAAGTTGCAACACCGGCCAACTGGCAACAAGGTGAAGATGTGGTGATTGTGCCGTCATTAAAAGATGAAGAGGAAATCAAACAACGCTTTCCTCAAGGATATAACGCAGTTACGC
Source organism: Acinetobacter amyesii (assembly GCF_023499985.1). NCBI lineage: Bacteria > Pseudomonadati > Pseudomonadota > Gammaproteobacteria > Moraxellales > Moraxellaceae > Acinetobacter > Acinetobacter amyesii. The sequence goes on from NZ_JAMCOU010000037.1 coordinate 10,181, forward strand.
CTTACCTTCGTTTAACGCCTCAACCTAAGTGAGGATAAAACGGAGCATTACGCTGTCCGAGCGCAAGATAAGAAGCTCTGCTGTGAGTGACCAAAGCGAAGGTACAAATTTAACTATTTTTAAGTGCAGCACCTGACCCAACTCAGAATCACAACCATAGTTACTTATAGTTTTCCCCTCAGAACGAATGACAAGCCCGTTCTGGCATTCTCCAACCTGCTCATCTTCGGATGAGCTTTTTTTTGATTACAAATTCCTCTCTGGGATTAGATTGGTTAAACATCACAATTCCGTTATAACTAAGAAAAACTTGAAAACAACAAACCGTGATTCATCAAATTCATCATTTACATTGTGGTAGTTTTTGTCCAACGTGTGCCCCTTTATTTGGACAGAAAGGCTTTCGCGCACATTTGGTCTGTCATTGCCTGCTCATTGAAACCGATAAAGGGCTCGTCTTAGTCGATACAGGACTGGGCTTACAAGATTATTTGCATCCACAAAATCGTTTAGGTCGGTTTATTTCACGCACAGCGCAGATCAAATTTAATCCGCAGCTAAGTGCAATTCATCAAATTCAAAAATTAGGTTTTAAGGCTCAAGATGTTCAACACATTTTGTTGTCACACCTAGATTTTGATCATGCTGGCGGGATCTCAGATTTTCCGCAGGCAACCGTGCATGTGCTAGCCAGTGAATATAACGCCACTCAAAACCTTCATAGCTTAAAATCACGACTGCGCTATCGACCACAGCAGTTCCAACAGCATCGTTATTGGAACTTTATCGAAAACATCGGGACGCAAGCATGGTTTAACTTAGAACACACTGCCGGTCTGTCTATTTTTCAAGAGGATATTTTAATGCTTCCACTTTTGGGACATACCTCGGGTCATGCCGGTATTGCTATTAAGAACAAGCATCGCTGGTTGTTATATTGTGGCGATGCTTATTACTCACAGCATCAATTAAATCCAAATTTTCATTCGCGGGCCTTAAATCAGTTTGAGCGTTTATTTGCCACCGACAATACACAGCGACTGCACTCCCTTCATAAGATTCAGCAGTTAGCGCAGCATCCGGACATCGATCTCATCTGCGCACATGACCCATTCGAACTCGCTCGCTATCAGAACACAAGCTATGACCGCTAAAATCCTGCCAATGATCCTCCTCAGTGTTAGCTTCAGCTTCACGGGTTGCATGACATCAAATCCATTACCATTAAATGAACGTCCTAAGCATTGGGGGAAAGTCGTTCATCAACAGCATAATTTTTATCAAATCAGCCCAATGCTATTTCGCAGTGAACAACCTGATGCAGATCTCGCCCCTGTTCTACGAGAACAGCACATCGACGTGATCATAAATTTACGTTCACGGCACCATGACCCAGAACGCTTAAAAAATGTCATTGATACGCAAAAGGTTAAATTTGTACATGTTCCGATACACACGTGGCAAATCGATCGTGAAGATTTACTGGCGGTGATGAAAACCATAAAAGAAGCTAAACAACAGCAGCAAAAAGTGTTAATCCATTGCTACCACGGCTCAGACCGTACAGGCGCGAGTGTGGCCATGTACCGTATTATTTTTCAGCATTGGTCCATTGAGGAAGCAAAACGTGAAATGAAACAAGGTGGCTATGGCTTCCACCCTATTTGGAAAAATATCGACCGATTATTCAGCCCTGAAAATGTAAAATGGATTCAGCAGCAACTACTGAATCCATCTTATTAAAGGTCATTCCTCAAATAAACTTAACGTTTATCGAGTGGTACCCAATCAATCACCCAAGCCGATTTCATATTCAAACTTGCATCTGAATTGATCTTTTTACGTGTTGCGTCCGCAGCATCACGGTCCTTCGAAGGGCCGACCATAATACGAATACCTTTAGATGTCGGACTCTTTGTCACTTTATAGCCTTTTGCACGTAATTTTGCAGCGACGGCATCTGCATTGGCTTCATTGGCAGCCAGTGCAACTTGTACCATCCATTGCTTATCGCCATTTTCCAACAGATCACGTGCTTTTTCAGCTTCAGCTTTTTTCTTGGCTTCGGCTTTACGCTTTTCTTCCGCCTTGTGTTTTTCTTCGGCTTTACGCTTTTCTTCAGCTTGTTGCTTCGCTTCGGCTGCTTTCTTATCTGCAGCTTTTTTCTCAGCTTCAGCATGTGCTTTACGTTCAGCTTCTTTTTGAGCGTCCGCTTTACGTTTTGCTTCAGCTTTTTGTTTTTCTGCTGCGATACGTGCCTGATCAGCCTTTTGCTGCGCCGACTGACTCTCTAACTTTTTTTGAGCCGCCAACTTATCCTCAGCTAAACGCTTTTGCTTTGCTTTTTCATCTTCAACCAATTCGGGCGGAATATTATCCGAACTTTGTTGAGCTGAACGATGTGCGTTTAAAGCCGCATATTCTTCTGCTGCTTTACGTGCTGCATCCGCTTCCGCTTGTTGTTGCATCGCTAAAAATTCTGCTGCACGTGCTTCTTGCTCCGCAACCGATTTTTCACGGGTACGTCGTTGTTCTTCGAGCAAACGCTTTTCAGTTTCAACATCAACAGTCAATGATGACATTTTACCCGCACCCTGACCTTGTTGCTCAACTTGAGCCATTTCAGGGGTTTGGCTTTGATTTTGATGTATTTCTTCTTTGCCTTTAAGTAAAAGTGCGGCCAGCAGTACACCACCACCTAATAAAACAACACCACCCATCCAGCGTTGTTTGTTATTCATTGACATTCTTCCAGATACTCCCATACCGCTTCTAAGGTATGAAATGAACCACATACCAGAATCAGCTGATTATTCTTTATTTCTTCCAGCGCGGACTTAAAAGCTAATTGCACATTGTCATAATGTTCTACGACTTGATGCTGCAGTGCGCTATCCAATTGTGTGATAGATGCCGCACGTGGCACATTTAATTGTGCAATTTTCCACATTCTTACCGTATCTTTCAATAAGTTAACGACAGAATTTATGTCTTTATCAGTCAGCATGGAGAAAACGCTGATCACTTCTGTGTATTGTTTATTGTACTGGAGGAAATTTCGCAATTGCTTTAACAAAAATTCAACACCATGCGGGTTATGTCCCGCATCGAAAATCACCGTTTTACCTGCAATTTCTCTAACTTCAAAACGGCCTTGTAACTTGGCATTGATAATCCCCTGAGCGATCGACTGCTGAGAGACCTCTAAACCACTGGCCAATATTGCTGCTACAGCCGTAGAGATATTTTCGAGTGCCAAAGAACCCACGGGGAGTTTTAAGGTTGAACCTGATGAGGCAAACATCCAAGATTGTCCATCATCACTGTACTGATAAAAATAATCACGATTGAGTACATGTAAAGCAGCTTGGCAATCTTCTGCTTTTTGACGAATGGCTTCAGGCAGTACTTGCTGTCCACCAAAAATCACGGGAATATTTGGACGAATAATCCCTGCTTTCTCAAAAGCAATTTTTTCAATGGTGTCGCCCAACCAATCGGTATGGTCTAAACCAATATTGGTAATCACTGCAACATCTGGATCGACGACATTGACCACATCAAGTCGACCACCTAGGCCTACTTCAAGTACCCATACATCGCAATGTTGTTGTTTAAAAATAACAAAAGCGGCCAAAGTGGTCGCTTCAAAAAAAGATAAACTTAATTCACATTCACGACGCGCCTGATCAACAGCTACAAAAGCATCAATCAGGGTTTGGTCAGCCACTTCAACACCTTGAAGCTTTACACGTTCATTGAATCGATAGATATGCGGTGATTGGTATAAACCCACATTATAACCTTGCGCATTTAAAATGGCAGCCAATGTCGTTGTGGTTGAGCCTTTCCCATTGGTTCCAGCAACCGTCAGAACTTTGGCATCAGGCTGAGTTACGCCCAATCGATCTGCAACAGGAATTACCCGCTCCAGTCCTAAATCAATACCCGTAACATGAACATGGCTCCAATAATCGAGCCATGTGTTTAAAGAATCAGTTGCAAGTGGTGCTGTGTTCAAGGCAAGTTCATCAATTTCGCTACAATACGATAAACTGTATCACGTAATGCATGACGATGAACAATTTGATCGACTACACCATGATCAAGCAAGTATTCTGCACGTTGGAACGGTTCTTCCAATTTTTCACGTACAGTTTGCTCAATTACACGCTTACCAGCAAAACCAATCATGGCTTTCGGCTCAGCCAAATGAACATCACCGAGCATTGCCAATGATGCAGTCACACCACCATAGACTGGATGTGTCAGCACCACTAGATAAGGCAAGCCTGCATCTTTCATTTTTTGGATGGCAGCAGAAGTACGCGCCATTTGCATTAAAGACAACATGCCTTCTTGCATACGCGCACCACCAGAGGCAGCAAAGCAAATAAGTGGTTGTTTGGATTTAATCGCAAGTTCAGCTGCTTGAACAAAACGGTCACCGACAACAGTACCCATTGAACCGCCCATGAAATCAAATTCAAATGCGGTTGCAATCATTGGAATGCCTTTCAGCGTTCCTTGCATCACCACTAAAGCTTCTGTTTCACCGGTTTTCTTCTGCGCTTCAGACATACGGTCTGGATACGCTTTGCTATCAACAAATTTCAGTGGATCTTTGGCTTTAAATTCTTGACCCAATTCTTTTTGTACTTGGTCAAAGAACCAGTTCAAACGATCACGCGCTTTCATTCGCAAGTGTTCATCACACTGCGGACAAACGTAGGCATTAAATGACATTGCAGTACGAGTCACAAGTGCATGACACTCAGGACATTCAATCGTCGGCTCAGTAAATGTCGCCTTTAATGCTTGCTGTTCATCAGGTACATGAATACCTGGTACCGCACGCTCTGTCCATGGCGTAGATGCGCTCAGAATTTTGCCTGTTTTTGCGTCTTGACTCATACTAACTCATCGAGCGCAGCTCGAAGCTCCTTCACTTTATTCACTGTTTCGATTACAGCTTGTTCTGGCGCTAAGTTTGCAAATTGTTTAACAAAAGCACTACCTACAATCACCGCATCTGCAGCAACACCCATGGCTTTCGCAGATGCTGCATCACTGATACCAAAGCCAACGCCGACAGGTACCTGAGTATACGACTTGATTTTTTGAATACGTGCCGCAGCTTCAGCAACGTCTAACGTCGCTGCACCTGTCACACCTTTCAAAGAAACATAGTAGATAAATCCACTGGCTTGTTTCACCACATGCTGAATACGTTCATCAGTGGATGTTGGCGCAAGTAAGAAGATTTGATCCATGTCGTATTTTTTCAATACTACATCTAGATCTTTTGCTTCTTCTGGTGGAAGGTCCACCAAGAGCACGCCATCTACACCGCATTCATGTGCATAGGCAACAAACTTTTCATAGCCGATTACTTCAACGGGGTTTAAATAGCCCATCAGTACTACCGGTGTTTCTGAATCGTTTTTACGGAACTCTTTCACCATGTTCAAGGCATCTAGAGTATTGGTTCCCCCAGCAAGCGCACGCTCAGCAGCAAGTGCAATAACAGGACCATCCGCCATTGGGTCTGAAAATGGAAGACCTAATTCGATCACATCTACACCTGCCTCAACCATTTGATGTAACAAAGGTACCGTTACTTGTGGATGAGGGTCACCAGCCATAACATAAGAAACCAAGGCCTTACGCTGTTGAGATTTAAGCGTTCCAAATCGAGTGGCTAAACGTGACATAGGGTTATACTTTCCTTGAATGAATCAAAACTATGATGTGGGTTTTGTCGAAATACAAGACATCGCATTGTAACGCTATTTTTTACCCATTGAACAGGGCATACAATCCTCAGTCGGCATTTCTCATGCAAACATAATTTTCCAGAACAACCCGAAAGCATCATTTACCGATATTTCAGTTTTTTTCACAATGATCAAAGATGCCTAATTTTAGGATCTGGCAAAATTATAAGGTTTTAGATTAACTTAATTTTATCATCAAAAAAATGTTAAAAATAACAGGCTTAGCATTTACATTTTAATTTTCCTTAAATTGCAAAACCTGCTTTATACTAGCCGCATACTTTTATTTTTTTATCTCCTATGTCCTCCGATTCACAAGTGAAAGTGCCTGCTCGGGCATTTGCACTGCTCCCGCTTATTGTTTTTCTGACCATTTTTTTGGGCAGTGGTATTTACCATTCCATCATTGGAACTGAGTTTGCGTTCTATCAAGTGAAAGCCCCAGTCGCTGCTCTTCCTGCAATTGTATTGGCAATTTTGCTCTATCGCGGCAAGATAAATGACGCGATTGATACATTTATGAAAGGTGCTAGCCACCCGAATTTGATCTTAATGTTCATGGTCTTTATGCTCGCTGGTGCTTTTGCCAGTGTCAGCAGTGCCATCGGTAGTGTCGATGCAACAGTGCAGTTGGGACTATCGATGATTGCGCCTGAGTTCGTGCTGCCCATGCTGTTTATTATTGCGGCCTTTATTGCCACAGCGATGGGAACCTCCATGGGTACTATTGCAGCCTGTGCACCAATTGCCTTTGGTTTTACTCAAGTCACCGAAATTGAAGTGGTGTATGCCATTGGTGCTGTGGTCGGCGGTGCTATGTTTGGTGATAATCTGTCGATGATTTCAGATACCACCATTGCTGCAACGAACAGTCAAAAAGTTCAACTTCGCGATAAATTTAAGGTCAATGTTTGGATTGCTGTTCCTGCATCGATCGTCAGCATCTGTATTTATTTATTCATGAGTCAAGGCTCACAAGCGATTGAACACAAAGCCTATAATGCGTGGCTGATCTTGCCGTATTTAGCCGTATTTATTTTGGCCTTTTCACGTTTGCACGTGCTTGCTGTACTGACTATTGGTGTCTTACTGTCTAGCTTGATTGGTTTGGTCATTCAACCTGAATTTAATTTTTTAAGCTTAAATAATTCTATTTATGAGGGCTTTACCGGCATGTTTGAAGTTGCCCTGCTTTCTATTTTCTTAGGTGGTATTTCTGCCATTATGCAAAAAGAAGGCGGTTTAGAATGGCTGATTCAACGTATTTACAGCATGACACGCTGCTTTAAAGTTGGTGCTGAACGCGCAGGTGAAATTGGTATCAGTTTCTTGGTGATTTTCTCCAACCTATTTGTAGCAAACAACACTGTCGCAATTATTTTATCTGGTGACATGGCACGTGAAGTCGCGAAAGAATATGGTGTAGACCCTAAACGTGCTGCTGCACTTTTGGACATTTTCTCTTGCGTAGTCCAAGGTCTCATTCCTTATGGCGCACAGCTGTTACTGGCTTGTTCGATCGCAAAACTTTCGCCTGTGGAACTGATTGGTAGTGTGTATTACTGTTGGGTCTTGGCAATCTTTGCCATCCTTGCCATTTTACTTCGGTATCCAAAATTAAAAGCTGCGGCATAAGTTTGGCTTTAAAGAAAAGCGGTCGTTTGACCGCTTTTTTTAATGTTGTTTGAAAGGCTTTTCTTAACGAGCAATCTGCACGTTTTATTCTAATCTCAAGGCTTTTTTTCGCGCTAATAATGTCTCTCCGCTATATGCCTTAAAAGCACGTGCCAAAGCAGACTGATCTGAATAACCTAGCTGTAAAGCGATATCTGTCAAATGGGTTTGCTGTGAAAGTAGATATTCACAGCGTTTCATCCGTTCAAGCTCCAAAAGCCGTTTAAACGAAGTGCCTTTCTCCTGTAACTGTCGTTGCAGGGTTCTGACTGACAGATGTAACTCCTCTGCTAACCATTCTATTTTAGGGGCTTGCTGCTGTAATTTGAGATAATCTGCTATGCATTGTTGCATCTGTTGAATTGGATCTGAATGTTGCGAACGAGCAGCTATCGCCTCTTCGGCTTGACGTAATAACAATTGCATCAGTGACGGATCAGCAAGTTCTGACTTTAAATCCAAACTATCGGCATGAATCACAAATGAATATTTAAGGGTCGAAAATTCCATTTGGCAGCCATAAAACTTTTCATAGTGATAACGTGCCATCCGCGGCGCATGGGCAAAATGAATGCAGAGTAACTTTAAAGAATCTGGAAAAATTTGCTTGGCCAAATGTGCCATACAGGCCATGGTCAACTCATTCACCAAAGCATATTCATCATCATGCTGTGGCCAAGACAGAATAATTTGATGATCTTGATGGCTCATATTCATTGGCACAATTTGCGCCCCATCAATCACCAAACGACTAAATCGCATCACATATTGCAAAGCATCTGCAACGCTATTACTCAGTGTCGCCATATAGCCTAACACCCCAAAATGCTCCGCACGAATATACTTGGCCATTTCAAAAACCAATTGCGGACAATCCAGATGCTGCTGAGTCAGTTGCATGATGCTGTTAAAAAAAGAATTCGGCGATTGAGAGTCGATCGGCAAAGACAGCACATGCTGAATTTGCGCAGCATACGGGGCAATCCATTCGAGCTGTGTATAGTTTAATTCACGCTCAATTAAGACCATATTCCACAGTTGGAAGTAACCATTTGGGATCTGAATTTCAGCCATCTCTCCCCTCTTTCTGACCTGCCAATTCTGACATTTTATATTTTCATCATGGCGTAAAATGTATAAAAATTGGCAATATCTGTCAAAACAAAGTGCAATTTCTCCGACATACTGCAATCAATACGACTCGCACAGAAAAAATATCATGAATGCTATCGTCAAATATCAAGTCGAACCCATTGTTCGCACAAAACTAAATTTTAAGTTGGAAGAAATCCCGCGCTATTGGTTTGGCGGAGACCCCTTTTTAACTCGTATGTTTGATGCCTTGAGCCTGACCTTTCCTGATGGCGAGCGCTATTTTATTGAATCTGTACGACTGTTCCGCAGTCAAATTCAAGACCCTGATTTACAGCAACGTGTCGCTGACTTTATTCGTCAAGAAGCGCAGCACGGTATGGCGCATGACAAAATGAATATGTTGATGAAACAACAAGGCATGCCTGTCGATGCGTTCATTAAACGTCTGAATAAAATTTTTAAATTTGAACTGAGCAAACGCTCACCTGAATACAACATTGCCATGACGGCTTCTGCCGAGCATTTGACTGCGCTGATGGCTGAAACGTTCTGTAGCCAAAAGTCCGTACTAGAATCTGCGCATCCTTATGTCCGTGCATTATTTATTTGGCATGCGATAGAAGAAATGGAACATCGCGATGTGGCTTTTGATGTGATGAAAGATGTGGCTAAGGTCGATGAAAATTTAAAGAAATTCACTTTGGTTTGGACCAGTGGATTGATGCTCGGCTTTACCTTATACCGTGCCAATGTGATGCTGAAACATGACGGCTTCAGTTTCACTGAACGTTTAAAATTAAATATGAAAGGCTTACCGTGGTTCTTTGGTAAAAATGGCACCCTCACCCGAATGAGCAAGCCATATCGAGATTGGTTTAAAAAAGACTTCCATCCGAGTCAGCATCCCATTGTGCAAAATTATGATCTTTGGTTAAAAACTTATGAAGAAACCAATGATCCAATTCAAGCTGCAGAAGTGTTTTGGCAAGCTGCAAAATAAAAATTGAATAAAAAAAGCCGCATCGATTGCGGCTTTTTTATAGGCTTAGACTCACCATTTGGCATAGTGCTGCTCAAGTAAACCATATTCATTTAAGAATACAATTTCTTCGCCATCACGTTGAATTGTACCGCTAATTTTTGCCTGCCATTGACTGAATTGACTACCAACCAATCTTAAATTCAGGTTTTCATAGCGCCGCCAACCTGTGGTGACAATCAAATTTAAGCTGTTATCTAATGAACTAATATTCCATTGATTATCGCCTTGTTGCTGGAACAGCACATCAGACATGGCATATAGATGTCCATTGACCCACAGACAATTTTCATTACCAAAGCTTTCATTTACCCCAGAGGCAAGATTGATCCCAACGCGTCGATTTTGACTATCCCAAAAGTTACACGACAGCCAGAACCATGCGGTTTCAGGACGAAGAAAACCACAGGTATCATCTAAAGACACCAATGTCCGGTCATGGAATTGAATGGTCTTGCCTTGCTTATTGATAAAGAAACCTTCACAGCCTAACGTCGTCAATTTTTGAGTATAGGTCCAACCATTAATCCCTGTAGGGCTACACATACTCAGTGGATCAGTCCCTGCGCAAAACACTCGAGCGCTCAGTTTGAGTTCGCCATGTTTTGACATTTGAATGTATCGCACACCATTGGCATGCTGAATGTCCAGTTGAATCCCTGACTTAATAAAATGACTCTGATTAAATAAAGGTTGTTCATCTAAAACGGTATTGCGTGATAGGAAATTAATCGAATTCCATTCCAACACTTCATTCGTAATATGATCATACACATAGACAAAACCGTGCCCCGCCCACGCGATATCGGCGATCGCTAGACCAATCGTATAATGTTCATGCTGAATACAACAAAATTTAAATTTTTTATATTTTAAACGCTTACGCCAACCTTGAAGTCGTTTTCCATACGGTGTCTTATATTCATACTTACTTAAATCGATGCGATTGGGAAGTTCACTAAAACGCCCATAATGCGGCTGTCCATTCGGCCGTATTAAATCCATATACGCCATTCCATTGAGGTTTAAGGTCTAAATCCTGAATGTTATTATGCCTATTATTTAACGCCTGAAAAGACAATCCATCTGATTTCAGGCGAATATCACAAAAAAATATAAAAGCTGACATTTCAGCTCTTAATCATCACAAATGTTCATTTATTAAGATGTAATCATTTTTCCATGAATTTTGCTGGCTATACGGCGTTTCAACCAATTCGATATAGCGCCCGTAGACATGATCAATCGCAATACAATCATCGACATCTAGGGTTCGGTCGGTATGTTGTTTTTGCCAATGTGACTCAAAAAAAGCTTTGCCCCGTTGTTTTGCAACGCTGGCATTTTGTCCTGTCACCAAAACATAACGATGTAATTCACCAAATTCGCGGGCATCATATCCCCCGAGATTAATCAGCCATAATTTTTCATCTTCAGCTCGGGGCGCGGCATCACAAAATTGGATACGATAATGCCGATTTTCAGTGCTGACTGTATGTACCTGTGCCCAAGCATCAATATGTAAGCCTTTTTGCTCACCAAACCATGCCGTTCTCAGTTGTGGATAAACCTCTTCTAATGCGTTACCCACTGCAAGAATGACATCATGCACTTCGATATTTGCTCTTGGATGGCGTCCGCCGAGCATCACCATAAATAAACTGGACACAATCTCCCCCTATTTTTGACTTCAACTGCCCACATAGGGCTGAAGTAATTTCAACAAAATCACGGCGCCTAACGATAGTACTGCATTGTTGAGGAAATGAATGAGTAAGACATGCCAAATGTTACGCGTCCACAAATAGATCAGGTTGAGAAATAGGCCTGCCGCCATAAAACTGATGGTCGCAATCAAATCGCCATCAAAATTATGATAATGAATCAAGCCAAATAAGATTGAGTTCAGTAAGACCAAAATCACTCGCCATAGCCACGGCTGTACAAACAGCTTTTGTAGCAAGGTATAGCGGAAAATAATATCTTCGAGCAATGCGGTAAATAATGGCACAAGACTGATGATCAGCAAGCTGAAAAAGGCAATCGTATTGGGATCAATGGTCGATTCTTTTTCAATGCTCTCTCCCACTGGCAACAGACTGCGTGTAAAAGAAATCAATACTTGTAAGACGACTGCACCGACAACCACCAACAGGCTTGAACGCCAAAAGGCCTGTTTATACTTTTGCCAGTGCGTATACAGCATCGTTTTATAGAGCCAACACACGGCAATAAATAAAATACCGCGAAAGATCGAATCCCCCAAAGCAACCTGAGCTGAAACACCAAAAAATTGGTCTAAGACATAACTGTTGAACAAGATCAGCGGAAGAATGCACAGCGCAAAAGTATCACGCCATTGCCAATAAATATGGGTTGGAAAGGATTCTGCACGAACCAATAGGGTAAACGTCATTGTTATAAAGTCTTTCTAAAGCAATAAAATTTACACAGTATTGTGATTTATTTCACACTTTTATTCTGCATCAGTTTTGTAGTGATTTGCCTTAATAAAATTTTCAGCCAAAAAAAATCGCGCGGAATTGCTTCTGCGCGATTTTTTAATTCACCCTCTCCACTTGCGAACTCAGAATATATTCCGAGATTCTCATCCCAAAGGGAGAGGTTTAAAGGAGTTTACATCTCAACCATTTCCACGCCATCAATGCGGGCAACGGTCATTAAGTCTTTATCGCCACGGCCTGATACAGTCGCAATAATGATTTGATCTTTGTCCATGGTCGGTGCAAGTTTCGTCACATAAGCCATCGCATGTGAGCTTTCCAATGCAGGGATAATGCCTTCAATTTGGGTCAAATCACGGAAGCCTTGTAGAGCTTCAGTGTCATTGATTGGCACATAGTTCACACGGTGCATATCTTTGAGGAAACTATGCTCAGGGCCTACACCTGGATAATCTAGACCTGCAGAAATTGAATGTGTTTCAATGATTTGACCTTGATCATCTGACATCAAGTACGTACGGTTACCGTGAAGTACACCGACATGACCTGCGTTTAATGGTGCAGAATGCTTGCCCGTTTCAATGCCGTAGCCTGCAGCTTCAACACCGTACATTTTCACATCTTCATCATTTAAGAATGGATAGAACAAGCCCATCGCATTTGAACCGCCACCCACACATGCAACAAGCGCATCTGGTAAACGGCCAGCTTGTTCCTGAATTTGTTTACGCGCTTCACGACCAATAATCGATTGGAAATCACGAACCAATTGCGGATACGGATGCGGACCTGCAACGGTACCAATCACATAATAAGTTGAATCAACATTGGTTACCCAGTCACGCATCGCTTCGTTCATGGCATCTTTCAATGTTTTTGAACCGCTTTCTACAGGTACAACTGTCGCGCCAAGCAAACGCATACGGTACACGTTCATCGCTTGACGTTTTACGTCTTCCGCACCCATGAACACAACGCATTCAAGGCCTAAACGCGCTGCAATTGTTGCCGTTGCTACACCGTGCTGACCTGCGCCAGTTTCCGCAATAATACGTTTTTTACCTGAAAGTTTAGCCAGCAACGCCTGACCAATGGTGTTATTCACTTTATGTGAACCTGTATGGTTCAGGTCTTCACGTTTTAAATAAATTTGCGCACCACCCAACTCTTTCGACCATCGCTCAGCATAATACAAAGGACTAGGACGACCGACGTAATACGCCAAGTCACGGTCGAATTCTGCCAAAAACTGGGCATCATCTTTCATGCGGAAATAGAGCTTTTCTAAGTCCTTAAGTGCTGCCATTAGAGTTTCTGACACAAAACGCCCGCCATGAATACCGAAATGCCCTTGTGCGTCAGGGAATTGGGTATAGTCAATCTTATTTTGCTGATCCACGATGGACTCCTTGCATAAAGCGTTCTATGAGTTGTTGGTCTTTAATACCTTTTGCCGATTCTACACCACCACTCACATCTACGGCGTAAGCACCAGTGATTTGAATCGCTTCTTCAATATTGCCAGGCTTTAAACCGCCGGCCAAAATTAAAGGAATATCGAGATTTGGGAACTGTGCCCAGTCAAAGCTATGCCCTGTACCGCCTTTCAGTTCTGGATGCCATGCATCGAGCAGTACGGCGCTTGCCCCTGCCTGCTGAAAAGCTTGGATTTCGGCAATCACATCCAGTTCAGGTTTCATCTGAATGGCTTTATACCAGCGGCGCCCAACGGACTGCGCAATTGTTTGGCACTGTTCAGGGTTTTCATCACCATGAAACTGCAGGATATCTACAGGTGAAATTTTTAAAATATCCTGTATCTCTGCAGCTGATGCATTCACGAATAAACCCACTGTCTGCACATAAGGCGGCACATGCTGAATCAGCTCAGCAACTTGCGCTGCCGTTACACTGCGCGGGCTTGGCGCAAAGAATACAAATCCGATCGCATCTGCGCCAGCTTGGACGACAGATTGGATATCTTGAGTACGTGTAATTCCGCAGATTTTGGCACGGGTTCGCATGTTGTTTTGGCTCTGACTCCGCCCTATTCATAGCCTATCTATGAATATGAAGGCGAATCATTGTAATGCAATTTTCATGAATTGCGTGGATTTTCAGCATGATTGCTGCGCAAAAATAAAAAGCCCTGAATGATCAGGGCTTTTTAAATAATTGATTCAATTATTTCATTGCATAACGTAAGGTTAGCCAAGCAGTACGGCCGTCTTGACGGTAGTAGTAATCACTCCATGAGTCATACACAGTGTAATATTCTTTATCAAACATATTGGCAAGTTTGGCTTGTACAGAAAATTCAGGTGTCGCTTGATAGGTTAAACGCACATCTGCTGTCGCAAAACTGCCAAAGCTTGTTGTATTAGCTGCATCCTTATAACGCTGGTCTTCTGCGTGTACAGAGCCACCTAGCGTCCATTTATCCATCGTATAATCTGCAGATACATTCAATAATTGGCCTGCACGACCCGCAATTTGATTACCTTTGGTCGCCCCAGAATTATATTCAGGCTCTTGATAAGTATAGTTTAAGTTCCACGTGAAGTTGCCCAGTGACTGTCCGAACTCAGCTTCCACACCCTTAATTTTTGCTTTTGCAATATTGGTTCCGCCTGAAATCATATTATCAATTTCATTATGGAAGGCAGAAACAGACCAGTTCAGCCATTGCGACCCTTTGAATCCAATTTCAATGTTTTCAGACTCTTCAGGTACTAGATTTGGATTTGACCAACCCGGATAATATAAGTCATTAAATGTCGGTGAGCGGAAAGCTGTACCGTATGAAACAAAAGTGCTGTAGTTGTCATTAAATGAATAACCAACAGCGGCATTGCCTGTGGTGTGATCACCAAACTGTTCGTTATCATCTAAACGAATAGCAGCTTGCAGGTTCACTCGACCAAAATCGCCAAGATATTGCGCATAGTAACCGACATTATCACGCTCTTTTTCATCGTAATTGGTGGTGCTGTCGACTTGATCATTTAAGTAATCCACACCCACCAATAGTGTGTTGTTTGCATTGAAAGATAATGTGTTTAACCAGCTGATGCTGTCTTTTGTGGTATCAAATACACCAGTTGATTTATCTGCACTAAAGGTTTCGTATTTATCTTCTGAACGGCCAAATTTAAGCTGCGTTTTCCAAAGATCTACAGGAGAATAGCTAAAGCCAACGCCATACACATTTTGTTCAACCTTGTTATAAGGATTTAGGTTATATGGACTATCGTAATTTGTTTCGCCATTTACATAGAGAACATTAAAATCAGCTGCAAATTGATCATTAAACTGATGACCCGCTTTAATTGACGCAGAATAGTTTTCATAACCATCTTTATCTGTTTCAGTCGGCAAAGTTGTTACATCTAAACCTTGTGTTTTCAAGCCTGCCAAACTCAGCGTCGCCCAAGAATTATCCTGACGAATATTCACACCGACATTTGCATCGTAAGTTTCATGTGAACCATACTTGAGCGAAGCAAATGGTTTTACGCCATTTTGCGTCCCTTTACGGGTGAAGATTTGAATCACACCGCCTACAGCTTCAGAACCATATAAACTTGAGCGCGGACCTTTGACCACTTCTACACGTTCAATTTGATCAACTGGCAAATGCTCAAATGAAGTTTGGCCAGAAGTTGCCGAGCCAAGCTTTTGGCCATCCACCAACACCAATACCGCCGTAGAGCCAGTACCACGAATGGAAATACTGGTTGGCTGGCCTAGGCCGCCAGAGTTGGTATAGGTCACACCTGGTACGGTACGTAGCAATTCTTGCAAAGACGTAAATTGCTTACGTTCAATTTCTTCACGGTTAATGACGGTAACTGCCGCCAAAGTTTTTTGTGAGTCTTGCTCTACAATATTGGCAACCGTGTTGGTAATGACTGGAAGCTGATGAACTTGGTCTGCTGCCATCGCAGCAGAAAGTGGAGATAAAACAAAAAGCGACCCGATAAGAGTCTTAGAGAAAGAATGCATGCTGTATTCCCCGATCGCACCGCCCGTGCGAAATAAAAGTTGGATAACGCGAGGCGGTTTTGGGGTAAGACAAGGCTTGCCATTTTTCAGACAAAAGCATGCAATCCCGCTATAACGCCCGCCGCATTATGAATAGGTCTGCATCAGGCCGGTCTCCGGACTTACGTTATGAATAACGATTCACCGTTGCGGGGGCAGTGTCAGATAACAACAGCTCTATACTGCTGGACTGACTTCCCAGTTTCACTTCTCAATTAAGAAAGCACCTGAAGCGCAGGCAGATTAATTTCTGCTCCACAGCAAGTCAAGCTGTATATGTACCTATCTTCAAATACCCCATAGTTTCGATTGTTTGATAAATCGGAGTTCTCTATACTTAAGCCATTCACAACAGTTGGCATGGGAAGTTTCCACAACACTGCCCCCGCAACGGTGCGCAAAAGTAAATTTGCCAGTCCGATACCTGCTCACTGTGTTCTATCACTCAATCATTTACGTGGGGTAAATGTATGGAGCATCGCATGTCAACTTTAGCTCGCCCTACAGCACTCGCTACAGGCATTGCTGCCGCTTGGGCTTTTTCTACATCTTGTTTTGCAAATGAATCGCGCATTGCTCAACCAACAATGGATACCATTGTCGTCACAGCAACACGTTCTGCAGAAAAATTAGAAAATGTGCCTGCGCGTATATCTATTATTGAACCTGCAACCATAGCGCAATCCCCTATTTCCCAAATGAGTGATTTACTGCGTAACGATGCATCTATCAATATGGTGCAAAACGGCGGTTTAGGACAAGTTGCTTCGATTTTTGTCCGTGGCACAGAATCCGACCATACCTTAGTACTGCGCGATGGCGTGCGTTTGAACTCGGCAACATCAGGCATGGCGCCATTACAATTTTTGGATACTACCGATATTCAACAAATAGAGGTTTTAAAAGGCCCTGCCTCTGTGTTGTATGGCCCAGATGCGATTGGCGGTGTGGTACAAATTATTTCCAAGACACCCACAGAAAATACAGCCTTTGCCAGTACCGAAGTGGGTGAACACAAAACCTATAAAAGCATTATTGGTGCAGATGCCACAAAAAATGGCTATTACGCACAGATTCGAGGGCAACGCTTAGAATCAGATGCCACCAAAGTGTTTGACCTAGATGAACTGAGTACAGCAAGCTATGACCAAAAAGGCTGGAGTGCAAAAGTCGGATCAAAACAAGAAAATCATGCATATTCATTGGACTACAGTCATAACGATGGTCGCAGCTTTTATGTCAGTTGTAGCAATGAAGATAAAGACTATAACTGCTTGAACTACAGCAATGTCGCGCAAGACTTTAACAATGAAATGATCAACCTCCGTGGTGAAGTGCATCTTTTACCTGCTTTAGAACTGCACGCTCGACTTTCTCAGTTTAAAGATGAGCTAGATCAGGTCACAACCACCGACTTCACACACAATAAAACCCAAGAAGCGGAAATCTATTCCAAATTTGAGCTGACGCCAAAGCAAACGCTTTTAAGCGGGATTACACACCGCAAAATCAGCGGTGATATTGTGTCTTATGGCACGGCTTATCAAGATGATAACCGCAGCACAGGTTATTACTTACAGCATCAATATCATCAAGATGGTCTTAATACACAGCTCGGCATCCGTTTAGAAGACGATGCAAAATATGGTAGCCATACCATTGGTCAAGCTGCAATTCGTCTGCAAGCACTGCCTTTAACAAGCGTGTATGCCAATATTGGAACTGCATTTAAGTCACCAACCTTAGACGAACGCTATAACAGTTGGTCAGGCAATCCAAACTTAAAGCCCGAAGAAAGTATTTCTTATGAAATTGGCGTCGATCAAAAGCTGAATCATGGGCTAAGTACCGGCCTTTCCTTGTACCACACCAAAGTCGATCATTTGATTGTGAACGGTCCAAATTACACCTTAGAAAACCTAAATACAGCGGTGTATAAAGGTGTGGAAACCTATCTGCAATGGCAAAATGGCGGATGGTCAAGCAAACTCAGCTATCATTATGTGAAAGCGCAAGATGATGAGAAAAAACAAGATTTACAGCGTCGCCCACGTCAGAATTTAAGCTTGACTACAGGTTGGAGCAATGACATTTATGGCATGAATGCAACCTTAAATGCCAAGTCAGATACCGTGGATTATCAGGCACGCAATCCCGGATATGCCACTATTGATATGAGTGCATTTTGGAATATCAATCCCAACCTCAAAGTCTTTACCAATTTACAAAATATTGGTGATGTCGAATACAAAACCTCATCGTATGGTTCAGGTTTGTATTATATGAATGGCGGGCGTTTAGCCTCTATCGGTGTCACTGTTAAATATTAATACACATCACTTTATTCAACTTTTAATCAAAAAATGGACAATTAAAATGGGCCACCGTTTAAGTAAAATTTATACCCGCACAGGCGATTCAGGTACGACAGGTCTTGGCGACGGATCACGCGTAGCCAAAGATGATTTACGTATTGAAGCCTTAGGAGATGTCGATGAACTCAATTCAAGCATTGGTATTCTGCGTTCGCACATCGCACTTAGCAGTATTGAAGACAAAGCGACTTGGGATAAATCCCTCAGCCTGATTCAGCATTGGTTATTCGACCTTGGCGGTGAAGTCTGCATTCCAAACTTCAACTTGGTACAACCTGTGTCAATTGAGTTTTTGGAAAATGACATTGACCGTATGAATGAAGCGCTGCCAATGCTCAAAGACTTTATCCTGCCATCAGGAACATTGGTGTGCAGCTTTGCCCATCAAGCGCGTGCAGTTTGCCGCCGTGCAGAACGTCGTTTAATGGCTGTACATAACCGTGACCAGAACATTCAAGCACCGTCATTGCAGCTTTTGAACCGACTTTCAGACTGGTTATTTGTCGCATCAAGAACTTTACAGCGCGCCGAAGGTGGTTCTGAAGTGTTATGGCAAAAGAATATTAATGACACGATTGATCAATAAGTATTGGATCAAAACATTGCTCAAATCCTTTGACCAATTAAAAGTCTATTTTACATTGAAATAAATTGAAACATTTCGTCCGATCATTCTTGTAATTCAAAATGATCGGCTCAAAATAATAGTGTCATTTCCCTGTCATGCTTACAGGACACTATGTTTTTATCTTTCAATTTTGCAGGCCCTTTATGCGCATAATCGGACACCGTGGCGCTCGTGGCGAAGCACCTGAAAACACCCTTGGTGGTTTTCAATATATTCAAGACTTAGGGATTCGTGCTGTCGAATTTGACGTTCGGCAACTTAAAGATCGTGCCCTAGTGATCATGCATGATGACCAATTTATGCGAACGACAGGTCAAGATAAACATCTATATGAATGTAGTTCACAAGAGTTAGAACCCTATAACCATGCTGTGACTTGGTCAGAATGGAATAAAGTTGAGCCGACGCCACTGCTCGAACAAACGCTCAAAATTATTCATAACTTCGATCATATTGAAGTCGAAGTGAAAGCAGTGAAGACACAGACTGAAGCTGAAGCACTGACTGAAACCTTGGAACAACAGCTCCAAGGTTTCGAACATTCCGCGGTGATCACCAGTTTTGACCCTAAAATTCATCTTGCTTTGCAACAAAAAAAATCCGGCTTCAAACGCGGGCTTTTGGTTGAAACGGACGTAAAATTTAAAGCGATTGAACAAGCACTTGAATTAGGTTGTATCCAAATCGGTTGGATGAACCAACTTGCCAATTCAGACATTATTCAGGCCACACAGCAGGCAAAATTAAATGTGAGTGTATGGACCGTCAACGACGTTGATCGTGCTAAACAGCTTAAAGATTGGGGCATCAACGGTTTAATTACCGACTATCCTAAATTAATGATGCAGCATTTTTAATGCTGCTTTATTCACCTAGATTTGTGTAATTCACTTCTCGATCAACACGTCGCTATTTTAATCGGTCTATTTTCTTTCCAAAACCAATACAGTTTTTCCCAGACTGTTTTGCATCGTCATCTGTTTCCCTTTTATTTGGAATTGTGTTGCGGCTTGCAAGGCATCTGAAAGTTCAGCCTCTTGAGCCAAAGCCGAATCACAGCTGAAATAACCTGCTCGGGCATTCAGATCAATGCTGTGTTTTAAGGTATCGATCACATAAGTGCCACTGATATTGTTACATCCCGTATTTCCCTGAATTTGTCGAAATTGCGAATTGAACTGAAGATAAGGTTGATGATGAAAGAACTTTGCTTTTTGTCCAGCGATTTTCACAATCGTCCATGGAATATCTTGTATCCCATCGTTCACGCGAATAACTTTTAATGGCTGCTCAATACTGTTGCCCAGTGATTTTCCGTGTAACTTTGTAGTCACTGTCCGTGTAGGAGAATTTTGACAAGCCATCAGTCCAAGACAACTGATCAGAAAGCTGCCCCAGATGCAGTATTTGATAAGTAATTTCAGATTATTTTGACAAATTTGCTGATTTTTTGGCATCTTTTTACTCCACAAAAAGTCAAATAACTTCAGTCGTATTATGTTACTGTTTAGAACAATACAACTGTACAATAACAGTGGTGAAAACGGGTTTTCCCGTGCTACTATTCTGTACGTTTAAAATCCCTTAAAAATTTAATGGGATTCGTCCTATCTATACCTCCCAAGGTTTCAGGAGTGCTGTTGGAGATGAATGCTCCCCTACCCAAAGCCCCAATGAACTGGATTGCCATTTTTGCATTGGTGTTTTTACCTATTGTCGCAGTTATTGCAATTCCGTTATATGCCATTAATCATGATTTTAGTGCCGCTGCTTGGATCAGTATGTTTGTTTTACTGGGTGTCAGTAGTTTAGGTATTACCGCAGGTTATCACCGCTTATGGGCACACCGTGCTTATGAAGCAACCTTGCCTTTAAAAATCATTTTAATGCTCATGGGTACTTTTGCAGTTCAAAATAGTATTTTATTTTGGGCTTCAGGCCACCGTACACATCACCGTCATGTTGATGATGTGGATCAAGATCCATACTCAATCAACCGTGGTTTTTGGTATGCACACATTGGTTGGATGCTTCGTGATTATCCAGCAGCAGCACCAAACTATAAAAATGCACCTGACTTATTAAAAGATAAAGTCGTGATGTTCCAAGACAAATATTACATCCCTCTAGTGATTGCCGTTCACGCAGCTATTTTGTTGCCAATTGGTTGGGCTGTAGGCGACATGTGGGGCGTTCTATTATTGGGCGGTTTAATGCGTTTAATCTTAAGCCATCACGTAACTTTCTTTATTAACTCACTTTGCCATATGTGGGGCAAACGTCCCTATACTGATGAAAATACGGCACGCGACAACTTTGTTCTAGCTATTGCTACTTGGGGTGAGGGTTATCATAACTACCATCACATTTTCCAATACGACTACCGTAATGGTGTGAAATGGTGGCAATATGACCCAACTAAATGGCTAATTTGGTCATGTTCTAAATTAGGTTTGGCAAAGAACTTACGCCGTATTCCAAGCTTTAATATTAAAAAAGCTGAGTTGGCAATGAAGTTTAAATATGCTGAACAAGACCTTGCGATTTATGGTCTGAATATGACCGATGACATCGCCACAGCAAAACAACGTATTTCTCAAGAATATGATGCGTTTTCGCAAACCTTAAATGACTGGGCAAAATTAAAAGAACAGGAAATTCAAGCGAAGAAAACCGCCGTTGCTGAAAAAATTCATCAGATGGATGACAAACTCAAACTTGAATTCCTACAAGTTGAACAGCGTTTGTCACAGCACCGTGAAACACTGAATCAATTGATGCGTAACTTGAAAAAGAAAACCGCTTAATTCTTTTAAGCCTCTCAAATGATAAAGCCTCCCTTGTGGAGGCTTTATCATTTTAAGCTACAGTTTTTCTATCTGGTCTTTGCTATAGTTTCTACATAATTTGAATTTTTAAAGATCATTATGCTGTTCAATGCCCGATATAACACCCTGCCACCTCGCCTGTACCATCATCAGCAACCTGTACCCTTAAAAGGCTCAAAAGCAGGACATTTCAATGCTGCTTTGGCTGAACAGTTACAATGGTCGGATGAAGATAAAGCTCAATGGGTAGAGATTTGCAGTGGGCAAAAAACATTTGAGGAATTTGAGCCTCTAGCGATGGTCTATGCTGGTCATCAGTTTGGTCAATGGGCCGGTCAACTTGGTGATGGACGCGGTTTACTGATTGCGCAAATAGTAGATAAACATGGGCAAACCATTGACCTCCATCTCAAAGGTGCAGGTTCTACGCCTTATTCACGCATGGGTGATGGCCGTGCAGTGCTACGTTCAGTAGTTCGTGAATATCTTGCAGGACATGCGCTGAACAGCTTAGGTGTTGCATCAAGCAATGCCGTGGGTTTTACCAGTTCTGAGCAAGGCGTACAGCGTGAAAAACTCGAGCTTGGCGCGATGATGCTACGTACATCTGACTGTCATATCCGATTGGGACATTTTGAATGGATCAGTCAGTATCAGGGTGATTTACTACCTGAATTCACGCAAAAATGCATTGAATGGCACTACCCTGAATGCTTGGATGCCGAACAACCGATTTTAGCTTTTGCCACTCAAGTCATTCAGCGTACCGCAGTGATGATTGCCAAATGGCAGCTCATTGGTTTCGCACATGGCGTGATGAATACTGACAATCTGAATATTACTGGTTCAACGCTCGATTTTGGACCTTATGGATTTATGGAGCGCTTCCGCCCAAACTGGATCAACAACCATTCGGATTACCAAGGCCGCTATACCTATCAGCAGCAGCCGAGCATTGGGCATTGGAATTTATGGCAATGGCTGAATAATCTCATTCCGCTCTGCCCTACGGACTATGACAAAGAACAGTGGAAAGAAGATTTAGCCAAATGCTTAGAGCATTTTGAACTGACCTTCTTGGAACATTATAAATTGGGCTTAGCTCAGAAAATGGGTTTGCCAAGTTTTCATAAAGACAGCTTTGACTGCGCCATGGCCTTTTTGCGTATTCTGCAAAGTGAACAGCTGGATTACACGCAAAGCTTTATTCGTCTGCAAAATCATGAATATGAAGCCATTAAAGATGACTGTTTAGACCGTCGCGCATTTGAAGGTTTCTTGGCCCAATATGAAAGCATCCGTGCGCATCAGGACACCGATGCTTTAGATGCTGAAATGGCAAAGGCCAATCCGCATTATATTTTGCGAAATCACATGGCGCAAAAAGCCATTGAACTGGCAGAGCGTAATGATTTTTCTGAAATTGAACGCTTATTTATATTACTAAGCCAGCCTTATCTGAAACAGCCTGAACTGGAAACAACAGAAGATTTAGGCCCCTTGCCAAGTGATGTGCCTGAAGTGATGGTGAGCTGCTCGTCTTAAACATTTATCCAGAAATTCATGCATCAATCGAAGCAAAATTGTGGATAATTTAGACATTATCCACAATACCGAAATGGATGGACTGTAATGCCGTCCATCCTCTAAAAAATAATGACAAGAAAACGTATCGCTATTTTTAGTTTCGCTACCCTCTTCTGTATTGTGGCGGCCTACCTTGCCTATCAAAAATTTGAAAAATATCTACCTACACCTACCAATGCACTAGCCTTTCCACCTGAATTAAGCGATGCACAAATTCAAAAAATTCGCACAGAAACGCCGATCGACAGTATTCAAGTACATAAAGCTGAGCGTTATTTAGAGTTAAAACATCAGGATCAGGTCATTCGGCGTTACCCGATGCGTCTGGGTTTTCAACCGCTTGGACATAAAGTTCAAGAAGGTGATGGCAAGACGCCAGAAGGAACTTATCATATAGATTGGCGCAATCCGCAAAGCGCATTTTATAAATCTTTGCATATCTCTTACCCCAATGCGGCCGATAAACAGAAGGCTAAAAATCTAGGGGTTTCTGCAGGTGGTGACATTATGATTCATGGTTCGGCGACCAGTTTACAAATGAAAGCTGCACCACAACTGATGACGTATTTCCCGCAAAAAGATTGGACATGGGGCTGTATTGCAGTGCGCAATATTGATATGGATGAAATTTGGCAATTGGTAAATAATGATACCGTTATTCATATTCATCCTTAGGTTTTAACGTTCAAGCTTATTTTTAGGTTATCCCCTATGATTGCATTACACGCTGCAGCAGCTAAGTCGGCCTTAGCCTTGCCTGAAACCACATGCAGCCAGCCTTTTGGTGAAGGCTGTGATGTGTTTAAAGTGATGGATAAGGTTTTTTTGCTGAGTTTTCACTTAGAAGGCAAAGCAGCGATCAATTTGAAAGTGCTGCCAGACAATGGCGCAATGTTTAGAGATATTTATCCCTTTATTCGTGCGGGTTGGCATATGAATAAGCAGCATTGGATTTCTGTATTTGCAGATGAAGAATTGGAAGAAGAACTGCTGCAAGATTTGGTGCTAAATTCTTATGAATTGGTGGTGTCGAAGTTAAAGAAAGGACAACGGCAGAGGATTGAATTGCTGAGAAGTGTTTAGATAACATTTCCCTTTCGATCTGGTTGATTTTGCAAATTTAGTATAATCGCAATTATGTTAAGTGAAGTAAAATTCTATGGATTTTAATATCCATAGAAATCTTTTAGTATTCATATTTAAAATGAAATTTCCCATTATGAAAAAACCAATAATTTTTTCGATATTATTACTAACTTGTTCCTTTTCAAATGCGGATGACAATGAACAATGTGATGGAATTGCATATGCAGCAGACACATTGATGACTTTTCATCAAATGGGTTCAGATGTAGAAAAAGCTAAAAGTATTTATAGCAACCTCTTCAAAGAGGAAGGTGAAATTTTCAATCAGATAGTAGATGAAGTGAAGAAATCACCTGTCTATACCAAAGAGGAAGAAGCAGAAAAAGCTATAGAAGACTTTAAAAATAAATGGAAAAACTATTGTGTAGAAAACAATATAAAGTGATTCGCAATTGAATTGATTATCTGCATAGTGATTCTAAAGATTTCCTAAAATTAACATAATACACGTTATACGAAATAATTTGTTTTATCCAATATAAATCATAATCTTATATAAATTCGCCCTAGAATTGAGTGCACTAGAGCAGTTTTTATATGAATATTCACTCAATTTGCGTATTTTGTCAGAATTTTTCAAAATCATTTTTTAGTGACAGTGAACAAAGGCTCTTCCCTAAGCCTTCATGGTATTAAATCTTCTTCAATTGTATCACTTTAAACAGTACAAACAGCAATAAAATCCATACGGGCTGCATCAGCACCGACAACATAAAACCCTGATTCCACATGATGTACAAAATCATCAGCATGAATACTAAGACAAAGTAGTTGGTGAACGGCGCAAATAAAGCAGGAAATTTAGTTTGAATAGCCTGCTGCTGCATCGCTTTTCTAAACTTCAAATGAATCAAGCTGATCAGCATCCAATTCAGCACCGCAGCGCTCACCACGATATAAATCAAATAACTCAATGCTTTTTCAGGCAAGAAATAATTCAGCAGTACACAGCCAAAAATCAGCAAAGCAGAAAATAAAACCGCGGCAATCGGCGTACCGTGTTTATTCACCTGCTTAAATGCTTTTGGCGCATTGCCTTGTTCTGCCAAGCCCAGCAGCATGCGGCTATTGGCATACATGCCGCTATTACAGACCGAAACGGATGCAGTCAAAATAATAAAGTTCAGCAAATGTGCCGCCCAATCAATCCCCATCTGATTAAAAATCATCACAAAAGGACTATGATCCAAACCGCCAAGTTTCAACTGATTCCACGGCACCAGCGACAGCAGTACCGCCAAGGAACAGATATAAAATAAGAACACGCGGATTACGGTCTGATTCACCGCTTTCGGGATATTTTGATCAGGATTTTCAGTTTCAGCCGCCGCCATGCTGATTAATTCAATGCCGCCAAAAGCAAACATCATAAAGGCTAGCATGTAGAATAAGCCTTCAAAACCGTGCGGGAAGAAGCCGCCATGTACCCATAAATTACTAATCGAAGCGGTAGAGTCTGCGCCCGCTGTAAGTAGCAGGTATATACCAAAAATAATCATGGCAACAATCGCCACAACCTTAATCATCGACAGCCAAAATTCAGATTCTGCATACAGTTTGACATTAGCTAAATTGGCTAGCGTAATCACAGCAAAAAACACCAAAACTGAAATCCAAGCAGGCACATGCGGCCACCAGTAATTGACATATTTGCCTATCGCGGTCAGCTCGGTCATCACTACTAAAATATACAGAATCCAGTAGTTCCAGCCCGTTAAAAAGCCCGCAAACTTGCCCCAATACTTAAAAGCAAAATGACTGAATGAACCTGTGACTGGCTCTTGCACGATCATCTCGCCCAGCTGGCGCATAATCAGAAAAGCAATCAAACCACCAATCAAATAGCCCAGAATTATCGATGGTCCAGCCGACTCAATAATATGCGCAGAGCCTAAAAATAGCCCTGTCCCGATTGCGCCACCCATTGCAATCAGCTGAATATGACGGTTCTTTAATCGGCGCTGCAGTTGAGGCATTTCGCTGCTCACAACACGTTCTCATCTTATAAAAAAGTGGATTGTAGCCTGTGCAGCTCTTTGCAGCCAAATATTCGCAGATCATTTCTGTATGAATCATTATGGAATACAGCGCGTGAGCTGCATTTCTCCATAGCACTTGGTCAAATTGATAGGATGGACAATACGGGCCATAAGATTCCACTCGAACAGCCGGCAGCTTTAGCCGCCAGTATACTAAAGTGGCTGAATATATTGTCCCTTTAAATATAAACAGCCCTCAATAGAGAGCTGCTTTTTAGCATTCACTTCAATTGATGGATGATTGATAGTGAATGCAGAACGTCAAACCTATTTATTCATGCTGCGGTGTCATGTAAATTTTTTATTTACGCTGTGGCACTTCAGCCCACCGTGCATAACTCTTCGTGCTTTTCAGCACAGTGCCCGCTTGTTTTGCAGCTGCGCCACTATAGTCCTGAGAGAAACTATCCGAATTTTCATCAAAACTCGCACCATCAAATAATGGGAAAGTTCCGGCTTTTTTCTGTATCACCACATCATCAATCATCCAACCGCGGAAACCGTTATAAAGTTGATCGACCGTTTTGAATTGGAATTTCAGCTGAACATTGGCCTTGCCTGCATATTCATCTAATGAAATTGCTTCTTGCTGAACAGCAGCCGGTGCGAGGTTAAAGCCTAAATTACTGTATGGAATCGGCGCGCGCTCATATGCCGAGGATGGATCTGCCAGCGGGTTTAAACGAGCTAAAGTCTTAAAGCTATTGCCGCCGTCGGTAGAAACTAAAATATTCATCAAATCGAATCCCTGATTATTTGGATTGACAGACTCAATTTCCCACCATGTTTTAAAGCTTAAACTCAAAGGCGCTTGATACTGGCTTAGATTAATGGCAGGTGAGATTAACTCACCCATATTATGGGTATTAGATGTTCCGCCATCAAACTCTGGAGCCAAAGATGAATCACTTAAAGCGCCAATAAAGTTGCCATTTACTTTGTCGCCATACCAATATGCCGTATTACCTTGCAGTGGCTCAGGCACCTTGCCTTGACTTTGGTCATTCGGCGCTAAGCGTACACGCTGATTCACTTGATTATTACGGATGTTGTGACCTTTGTTTAGCAACTGCCAATCAACATTGGCCACACTTGGCTGCGACCTTGTCCATGCATTGCGAGTAGCAGAATCCGCTTCAAAAGTTTCACGCCAAACTGCATCTGCAGACACTGTTTCAGGCAGCACTTCAAATTGATAGCCCGATGCAGAAGAAGCAATGACCGTAACTTTTTTCGTAATAGTGTTAATTCCTGCACCGTTAATGGTGAGCGTGGCATTTTTCAATGCTTCAAGCAGCGCACTGGATACATTAAATGAAAGCGTGAAATATCCATTGGCATCAGTCAAAGCACTAACAAATGCGCCATTGGTCGCTGTACCGCCAGACAATGACACTTGCGCATTCGCCAAAGGTTTCCCTTTAAAAATCACTTGACCAGACAATGTTCCGACCACTGCATCATTGACTGGTGCATCACTTAGTGTCTGACAGTCTTGGTCTAAGCAGTTGAGAACCACATTCAACACAATGCTCTTATTGGTATTTTTAGGATGGATCAAGAATGCCGAAACTGCAGACTGTCCATTTTTAGTGACCAAAACATAATATGTGCCTGCAGCCAATTTAGGCAGTTTAACGATGCCTTGAGCATTTGCAAGATAACTTTGACCTTTAAAATGAGTTGCTGTCGGTAAACTATTGATCGGTGGAAAGAGCTGCTCAGAATCATCTGCTGTAATTGTATTCGTTGCTATTTTCAGACTGCCTGCTTGTACTTTTTGCCATTCTTCATCACTTAAAATCTGAATCGACGCAGCATTTAAAGCAAGATTATTCACATCTAATAAAGTCAGCTCTTCTACGCTCTTTTGTACCATAGCATCGGCAACTGGCTCTGGCGGTACACTCCCTGTCTCATCACGATCACTACCACCACATGCCGTTAAACCCAAGACACCCGTGACCATTATTATTTTTACAAAAGCGCTATTTTTCATCTGTTCTGCCCTCTGGCTGTTCCATTTTTAAAAATTGTTATGTCTACATTGAACTCTGCCAGCCCAAACATACTGGTTAAAATTCCAGCAAAATAATAACCAATTTTCATTAAATGCGCAAATTTCACATTTTATGCCTTTATGGCTTTCGGTTCTTCTTGTATTTAAAATTAATGCAACTAGCTATACACGTAGCAAAAAAAAACAGGCCGAAGCCTGTCCTTATAGTATTTACAATCTATTTTAATCTTCTGGATATTCAAAACGGTAGCCGACGCCATACACAGCTTGAATCCACTCATGACGGTTGCCAGTTTCAGCAGCATCCGAAATTTTACGGCGCAGGTTTTTAATGTGGCTGTCAATCACACGGTCAGCCACTTCAAAACTGTCTGGATTGATATGATCCAGTAACTGCGCACGTGAATACACCTGCCCTACATGCTCTAAAAACAACTCTAGTAAACGAAACTCTGTTGGCGTTAAGCTCAACGCTTTTTGTTGATACCAAATGCGCTGCTGTGCTTTGTCCATACGGAATAAATCATTCACCTCTGGCTCTGCTTTACGTTCTAAACGACGTAATACTGCTTGCACACGTGCCACCAATTCTTTCGGACTAAACGGTTTGCAGACATAATCATCAGCACCCATATTAAGCCCCAATACACGGTCAATTTCTTCAGTGCGTGCAGTCACCATAATAATCGGCAAATCAGACTGCTCACGGACTTTACGGCAAATGGTTAAGCCATCCATACGTGGCACCATTAGGTCCAAAATCATTAGACTCGGCTTACGCTGCGTGAAGCTGTCATAGGCTTCTTGACCATCATGAAACATGCTGACTTCAAAGCCTGCAGCCTCTAGATAATCACGCACTAGCTGTGCAAGTTCCACTTCATCTTCAACCAACATGATATGTTTCATGCATGCTTCCTTTTAATATTTCATCTGTTTGGGAAATGTCAATTTGCAACGCAAACCGCCCAATGGAGAATGATCAAAACTCAACTCTCCACCCAATGCTCTAGCTATTTTTACGGATAACGCCAATCCTAATCCTGTACCACCAGTTGCACGCGTACGTGAATCATCCACACGATAGAAACGCTCACCTAAACGTGCCAACTGTTCATCAGTTAAACCAAATGGGCTGTCATCAACATACACGGTCCACTGGGTTTCATCTTGCTCAGTATGAACATGCACTTCACCACCAGCTTCCGTATAACGAATACTGTTACCCAATAAGTTGACCATAATCTGTTTAAAACGGTCTATATCTAATTGTAATGAAGTCCCTTCGCCCATTGCGGTAATTTTCAAATCTGCTTGCTCAAACTTCGGCTTAAAGCTTTCAACCTCTTGCATCACTACATCCCACGGATTAATCGTAGTGAGATAACAATTTAATTGCTGTGCATCAGCTTGCGCCAAATCAGCCAAATCTTTGGTCAATTTTTTCAGACTACTGACTTGATTCAACATCGAAGTAAAATGCTCTGGCGTTGGCTTACGAATACCGTCCTGCATCGCCTCAATTTGAGCCTGTAACACGGCCAATGGCGTTTTCAATTCATGTGAAGTATCAGCCACCCATTGACGACGTGACGTTTCATGCTGATCGAGAATTACGGCCAACTGATTCAATTCATTCGATAAATCACCAAGCTCATCATTACGGTTCACTGCAACTTGATGTTGATAATTGCCCTTGGTTAATTCACGTGTTCCCATTAACAAACGCTGAATCGGTTTTTTAAAGTATGTTGCCAATAACAATGCTGCAATCAAACTTGCAATAAACGTAATAACATAAACCAATAATAAATAACGTTTTTGCTTACTAAAGAAGTTAATACTGATCGCATCATCTTGATCGAGTACAGGTTTGAGCCCCAAATATCCCACGATTTGATTATTCACCATAATCGGACGATAAGAGATTTGTTCATCTGTCGGCTCACCCACAACAAATTGGCGATGTGCATCATATAAAGATAAACGCGAACTCAAGCCCAAGCGGTCAGGCATTTGGATAAATTGTTTCTTACCACCATTATTACTGTTACTTTGTGAGGATTGATCTGCATCTTTTTCATCTGTGTTCGACTCTTTTGGACGGAATACATTTTGGTTCGTACTTAAAGGAAATTTTAAACCTTCAAAGGGTTGGAACTCAGATGGTAAGTTTTGTTCCAGCCATTTCAGCTCTTCAATTTTTTGCTCTGCCGTATGCTGTGGTGTTGCCAGCATCGATGCTGCATTTAAACTATGATCTTGGAAATAGCGCTGCTGCAATGCAATGTCATATTGACGACGTAGCCACCACCGAGAGAGACGATCATAGTCATCTGGCGCTGCCTGCCCTTCAATTTGCAGAATCTGTGCCTGAATCGCATTGCCCCAATCATGATAGACCGTATACACATCGGCTAAATTTTCAATGACATGGTCAAGCTTTTGCATCTCGACATCGGCCACATATTTGGTGAAATTACGCTGCATATTCCAATGCAAAACGCCAAGACTTACCGTTGTGATGACGAGCGTCGTCAACAGCACAGTCAGAAACAAGCGTAGGGCAATCGGGATACGACGTATTTTCAAACGAGAACTCTCATTTTTCTTCTATATTCATTATTGTAGCGAACACGCAACTAAAAAACTCTCCATTGTTTCTACATCTTTATTATTTAATCTTTAACCATCGGAAAAAGATCTAATCTGGTGGGGTAAAGACTATGAAACAAATGACCAAAATTGCTTTAATCGGTGCAAGCGTATTGAGCATGGGTGCATTAACTGCCTGTCAATCGACAACCGCACCAAAAGATAACGATCATGGCCGTATGATGAAACAACATCATGGTGATCACGATCGTCGTATGTCACCTGAGCAACGTGAACATTTTAAACAAATGCGTGCAGAGCAACGTCAAGTGTTTGCTGATATGCAAAAAGCCTGCGATGGTAAGGCTACAGGTTCAACAGTTCAAGTAAAAGCTGGCGATAAAAATATTGATGGTACATGTACCATGGTGTTCAAAGCAGACCGTCAAGACATGAAAAAAGCACGTGGTGAACACAAACCAATGCGCGGTGAACATCGTCCAATGCGTGGCGACATACGTGGTCAGATGCAACGCGGTGAGCCACTGACTGATGCAAAACGTGCAGAGCTGACTAAACAGTTTGATCAGCGTTTAGCGGAACGCCAAGCCAAACAACAAGCGATTATGAAAGTATGCCAAGGCAAAACCGATGGCAGCGCGGTTGCGATTAAAGTTGGCGAACAGCAAATCAATGGTAAATGTGAAGTTCGCTTCCAACCTAAAGCCCCTGTTGCCCCGACGCCAGCACCAGTGAAATAATCCAAACTTAGATCGCAATATCATTGCGTAAAAAAGGCACTCCCATGAGTGCCTTTTTTATTGGACATATCTTTTTACGCTTTTTGACTATTTGTGTCATTCATTTTCATCTAAAAGCGTTTACACTCAATGCACTTAGCTTTTTCAAGGGATATTTCTTTGACTTTACAGTCACCAACAAATCACCCTGAAATGCTTGTACCCAATAAGAAGATGTTGCACGATTAGAACCATTCCAATACGTGTCATTGAAGACACGTTCAAATGTTATTTAGGATTACTAACGCTGGTAGAAACCAGTATTGAGGAAAACGATATGCCACAATACAAAGCGCCCTTACGTGATATGCAATTTGTTCTGCATGAACTTTTAAAAGCAGAAGATCACTATGCACAACTGCCTGCATTTTCTGACACCGTAAGTCGTGAGTTGGTTGACCAATATCTAGAAGCTGCTGCTGACTTCTGTGAAAATGAACTTTCTCCTCTTAACCAAGTCGGCGACCGTGAAGGTTGTACTTGGAATGATGGCGTTGTAACAACACCAACTGGTTTTAAAGAAGCGTATCAAAAATATATCGAACTCGGTTTCCCGTCTTTGTCTGCTGAAGAACAGTATGGTGGTCAAGGTCTGCCAGTTTCACTAGGTAACATCATTTCAGAAATGGTGGGTACGTCGAACTGGGCATGGGGTATGTACCCTGGTCTGTCTCACGGTGCTGTCCGCACATTAGAACATCACGGTTCTCAAGAACAAAAAGACACTTACCTGCCTAAACTTGTTTCAGGTGAATGGACAGGTACCATGTGCTTAACAGAATCTCATGCAGGTTCTGACTTAGGTATTATCCGCTCTAAAGCTGAACCACAAGCAGATGGTAGCTACGCAATTTCTGGCGAGAAAATTTTTATCTCTGCTGGTGAACACGACATGGCTGAAAATATCATCCATATCGTACTTGCTCGTCTTCCAGGTGCACCAAAAGGCACGAAAGGTATTTCATTATTCATCGTACCTAAATTCAATGTAAATGCTGATGGCTCAATTGGTGAGCGCAATGCGGTACGTTGTGGTTCGATTGAACACAAAATGGGTATCCATGGTAACGCGACTTGTGTCATCAACTTTGATAACGCAAAAGGCTTCTTGATTGGCCCTGAAAACCGCGGTCTAAACTGCATGTTCACATTCATGAACACTGCACGTATCGGTACTGCTGTACAAGGTCTTTCAGCTTCTGAAGGCGCTTTCCAAGGTGCACTTGCTTACGCAAAAGACCGTTTGGCAATGCGTTCACTTTCAGGCCCTAAAGCACCTGAAAAAGAAGCAGATCCAATTATCGTGCACCCTGCAGTGCGCAACATGCTGCTTACGCAAAAATCATTTGCTGAAGCTGGTCGTGCTCTGGTTTACTTATTGTCTTTCCATGCCGATATCGTGGAACAAGGTGCAACTGAAGAAGAACGTAAGTTCTCTGACAATATCTTGTCATTATTAACTCCAATTGCTAAAGCATTCTTGACTGAAACAGGTTCTGAATCTGCAAAACACGGTGTTCAAGTATTTGGTGGCCACGGCTTCATTTCAGAACACGGTATGGAGCAAATCGTACGTGATACACGTATCTCTTGCTTGTACGAAGGTACGACTGAAATTCAAGCAATTGACTTGTTAGGCCGTAAAGTATTGGGTACTCAAGGTGCAATGTTGAAAGACTTCACCAAGATCATCCATAAATTTGTTGAAGCTAACAAAGACAACGCTGCCATGAAAGAATTTGTTGAGCCGCTTGCTGCGCTAAACAAAGAATGGGGCGACTTAACCATGCAGATTGGTATGAAAGCAATGCAAAACCCTGAAGAAGTAGGTGCTGCTGCAGTCGATTACCTCTACTTCTCTGGTTATGTAACGCTTGCTTATTTATGGGCTCGCATGGCCTTAGTTGCACAAGAAACTTTAGCTGCAGGAACAACAGATGTTGATTTCTACAATGCAAAAGTAACGACTGCTCGCTTCTACTTCAAGAAAATCTTACCACGCGTTCGCTCTCATGTAGAAGTGATTGCAGGTGGCCTAGATCCTCTTATGGCATTGGATGCAGAACACTTTGCATTCTAATGTGAATATCTAAAACATATTCAAAAAATTGTACTCGTGAGTGCAGAAATAGAGAAAGGACGGTCATAGCATTGGCAGTCCTTTTTCTTTATAAATAGTCCCATAATTTTACTTTGGTCAATTTTCGCCACGCTTTGTGTTGATACAAATTGCCCCAAGTCCACAGATTCAAACAATAAACAGGTGAACGAACATGCCAATTTATAATGCGCCGCTTGCAGATATGAAATTCATCTTAAATGATGTTTTTAAAGCAGAACAATTCTGGCAAAACAACGAAAATCTTGCTCACGTTGATGCTGCTACTGCAGAAGCCATTCTTGAAGAAATGGCAAAATTTGCGCAAAACGTCACTCATCCTTTAAACCGCACAGGTGATGAAGAAGGCGCAACCTATAGCAATGGCAATGTCACGACTCCTGCTGGTTTCAAAGAAGCATTTAAACAATATGCAGAAGGCGGCTGGATTGGTCTAGGCGCAGATGAAGAATGGGGCGGTCAAGGCATGCCAAAAATGCTGACTGTTCTGTCTGACGAAATGCTGTTTGCAACCAACCCATCATTCATGCTCTACCCGCTTCTTTCTGTAGGTGCAGGCATGGCATTAAACAGCTATGCATCACAAGAGCAAAAAGAAACTTATTTGCCAAAAATGTATACAGGCGAATGGTCAGGCACGATGTGCTTAACTGAACCGCATGCAGGTACAGATTTAGGTATTATCAAAACTAAAGCTGAACGTAATGAAGACGGTACTTATAACATTACTGGTACGAAAATCTTCATCACTGGCGGTGACCATGACCTTTCTGAAAATATCATCCACTTAGTTTTAGCGAAAACGCCTGATGCGCCTGCGGGCTCACGCGGAATTTCACTATTCATCGTACCTAAATTCTTGGTGAATGCAGATGGTTCATTGGGAGAGCGTAATGCTGTAGGCCCTGGTTCTATTGAACATAAAATGGGGATCAAAGCGTCTGCAACATGTGTGATGAACTTTGATGGTGCGAAAGGCTACCTGGTTGGTAAAGAAAATGAAGGCCTTGCAGCGATGTTCGTCATGATGAACTACGAACGTCTGTCTATGGGTATTCAAGGCCTAGGTGCTTCTGAATTTGCTTATCAAAATGCAGCGCAATATGCGACTGATCGTTTACAAGGCCGTAGCGCGTCTGGCGTTCAATCACCTGCAAAACCTGCAGACAGCATCTTAGTTCATGGTGATGTACGTCGTATGTTGCTGAACGCACGTGCCAACAATGAAGCGTCTCGTGCATTTGCGGTTTATGTCGGTCAACAATTAGACATTACCAAGTTCTCTACTGACCCAGAAGCAGTCAAAGCAGCCAATAACCGTGTTGCGCTGTTAACACCTATTGCGAAAGCGTATTTAACAGATACAGCTTTCCAAGCAACGCTAGATGCCCAAATGGTCTTCGGTGGTCACGGCTTTATTCGTGAATGGGGTATGGAACAATGTATTCGTGACCTGCGTATCGCACAGATTTACGAAGGGACCAACGGCGTTCAATCTCAAGACTTAATTGGTCGTAAAACCATTAAGTGCAATGGTGAATTCATTGCTGAATATATCCAAGAAATTCGTGATTTTGCCAACAACTTAGATGCCAGCTTGAACTACATCAAAGATGCAACATTAGATGCAGCAGCTGAAGTTGAAGCGGTGACTCAATATGTACTTGAAGCTGCTCGTGAAAACATTGAGTTCCCGAACTCAGCAGCAGTTGATTACCTACATGCTGTAGGCCTACTCAGCTTTGCCTATATGTTTGCCCGCATTGCAGATGCAGCAAAAGACAAAGATGGTGAGTTCTACCAAAACAAACTTGCACTGACTCTTTACTTCACGCAGCGTATTTTACCTGAATTGGCATTACGCATTGCTAAAGTAAAAGCAGGTTCTGAAGTGATCATGAACTTCTCTGAAGATTACTTTACCAACCAAGCTTAATTAGCCGTACAAAATCAAAAATGCCCGATTTATCGGGCATTTTTTTTTATTTTACTGCTCTTATTACATAAACACTGAGTGCAACTTTTTCAAAAAATCATAAGCATACTTACTTATTCACAATCTCCTAATTCCATTCGATATGTAAAACAAGGATGGAACTGATCGTCTAGCATTGGAAATTTCGCCCAATGCGTTTTATCTTTATCTTGTTTAAATCCTACCTTCATTAAGACATTTTGTGATGCTAGATGTTCCTCAGCACAAAACGATGAAACAACCTTCGTGACATGATTCTGCTTTAAATACTTAATTACCCCAATTAAGGCCTCAGTCATATAACCACAACCATGAAAATTCACCCCTAACCCAAAATGTATTTCTCCATGGTTTTTTTGATTGAAGAAATACAGTAAGCCCATCGCTAACTGCGTATTCTTATCACTAATCACCCATGCAAAATCAGGATTATGTGTCGACCAACAATGATCTTCCCACTTTTCTAAAACACTCTTCGTCTGTTGAATCGTTAAATGTGGTAACCGCTGCAGATAACGAGTTGCTTCTATATTCGAAAAATATGTATCAAATAATGAAATTTCATCTCCTAACTGATACTTTCTCAGGCATAAACGTTCAGTTTCAATCATATTGGGCATGATTCTTTAGCCTGTTATTTCATGGGATAAAATTTTTTGATCGACTCAACCATTTCAGCATTTGACCTTTCCAAAGCTTTTTCCACATTCATCGCATCTATAGCGCTGCGATTTTGACACAATTTAAATTTCCCGATCATCGACTGAATATCGATTTCAATTGCTACAATTTTTTCCAGTTGTTCTGCAATAAAATCATTCGGTGCATCACCCATTTTCCATGGCACGGGTTGGCTAGCTTCATGTTGTCGAGTCAATCGAGCCAAAACACCTCGTATATATTTTTCATCTGCAACTTTACGTATCTTGCCTTTGACATGTACCACGCGGTAATTCCATGTCGGTACAACGCGATGATGCTCCTGTTTTCCCTCATACCAGCTTGGCGAAATATATGCATCATCGGCATGAAAAATCACATAGGCTTGCGCTGACTGATTTAGCAATTCAAACATTGGATTAGCCTTGGCAATATGACCGCGCAATATGCCCAATTCGCCTGACTCAGCGTCATATTCTAGTGGTAAATGATTCACTTCCAACTCACCATTGGGTGCAGTCAGTATTACTGTCGCCAAAGCATACTTACGCATAAGATCAATCAGATCAGGGAGTTCATCATGTTTAAAATGCGTTGGTTGATACATCGTCGCTTCATTCTTATAGGACAAAATTTAAGCTCAAACTTAACATTAAAAACTTTATTAAACCTAAAAAATATTTTTGTCATATGCGCTTCATGTGCATGAAATTTGCTTGGTATTTAATGACTTGTTCTTCATTGAATATTCACGCAATTTACACAGGAGGAATATATATGACACATCGTGATCCCAAAGTAGAAAAAATCGAAGCCCTCCTCGACCGACTTGGCAATATTGCTGTAGAAGGTTTTCATTATCTTGCGCTGTTTGTCATCGGCTGTATGATTTTATGGTCTGCGGGTCATACCATTTTTGAAATTATTACGGTTAAACAATTCGCCACGATTGACGATATTTTATTATTGTTTATTTACCTTGAACTCGGTGCCATGGTCGGTATTTATTTTAAAACCAACCACATGCCAGTACGCTTCCTGATTTATATTGCCATTACTGCCCTGACCCGTTTACTGATTTCGGACATTCAACATGACCATAAAGCAGATATGGGCTTGGTCATTACTACAGGTTCGATCCTCATTCTTGCTGTGGCCATTTTGATTGTGCGCTATGCCTCTTGGACTTACCCTTCGGTTATTCGAGACAAGCATTCCGAAAAGCCACTGCCTGAAGGAAAAACCCCTCGCCCACAAGATGATGAATTGGCTTAAACACTAAATCGTTCCCTCTCCTTTTAGGAGATGAGTAGCACTGCTACGCAAGGGAGAGGTTATAAACCTTATCGATTAGGCACCAGCACATAGCGACCATTTTCAAAGATCCAGTACATGCCACTTGGGGGTGCAGGTAAACCTAAACGCTGCCAATCACTGATAAACGTATAGGTCGAACTCGAAATACTCGCGCTGGCAGGATCACCATTCACCCAACTATAGCTCTGCGAATTTTGAGTAATGGTGGTCGGCGCATTGTATTGAATACTAATGCCACTTTGTGGATACTGCGGATAAGGTCGATTTGGATATTGCGGATAAACCGGCGGGCGACTTGGATAATGAGGATAATGTTGAGGATAATTCGGCGCATGCTGCGGATAGCCAGGCCGATTCATCGACGGTGGGCGGTGTTGTGGTTTTGATGTATCCACACTTTGATAGTTTGACCATTTGTTTTCCGCAAAAGTACTGGCTGAAGTCATTATCAGCATCACACCTGCCATTGCATAGAATAATGTTGCTTTCACTCAAGCTCTCCTTCACGGTATATAGATTAAGTATAAAACCCATTTTAGGAGAAAAAATGAATAAAAATCCATCAAATGCAAGAATTTGTTAATTTTCCGACCAAGCTGATCGCACCTTCATGCTAGCCTGTTTTTGATTGGATTATGCTAAGATTGATTTTATTTCGTAGTGGATCAAACGCTGTGTCTGAATTAAGTTTTGACCGACTTCATCAATTTTTTTCGAAAGTACCAAGTATCCAAGAAGCCTTAATCGACTCATATGGCACCGATGGCAAAAATGCGTGGTGGTTCAAATTTCAAATTAATGTAGATCACCCTTTAGCATGGCAAACCGTTCAAGAATTGGGTCATGTATTGAACTATATTTCTAAAAATGAACGCTTACCGACTCAATTTTTACCGGTTTCTCCGCCACCATATATGAATGGCGAAGCAAAACAATTCTTGTCTTGGGTGATTCAATGTAACCACGCCGATTTTCCACCAGATGTCATCTGTGACTGGTTAGAAGCTCGTTTGCCACAACCAGTAGATGATGCCGATAAATGGAAAATCAAAACCGATATTAAAGAATTGGATCAAATGTCAGATAAAGATTTAGATCAAATCGTTCCGCCGAATCCTGTACCGAAGAATTAAAACTGATTAAATTCCTCCTAACCTCCCTTTAAAAAAGGGAGGAAAGTCCCTCTTTTTAAAAGAGGGATTTGGGAGATTAAGACAATTCTAAAAAGTAGATATTCCGCTCCATTCCATAAAGCGATACAACATATATTTCAAGGTCGATTCATCCGCATATTTACTATAATCGACACTCATTTGTTTACCATCCAGATTTGACCAAGCCGTATTAAAGTACTGCGATGCATCTTTAAAAACTTGCGCATTTTTCAGACCAATCACGCGTAAATCCGTTTCTAAATTATAGTTTTTCAAGTTGCGCGCGGTGAAATTTGCCGAACCTAAAATCATATCGGCTTGATAAGCAGTTCGTTTTAAAATCATCTTGCTATGGCACTGCTCACCTTGGGTATTACACCAACGTACATCAATACCGGCATTATGTAGTTCTGAAGCAACAGGACGGTTTGGAATACCATTTTTGGTTCGACCAAAGGCATCTTTGTTTGGATCGAGTAATACCCGAACTTTCACGCCACGTTCATGCGCAGCAATGAGTGCTTTGATAATTTTACGTTCTGACAAGTAGAACATCGCGATATCAATTTCAGTTCCAGCTTTCTTCGCGCTATCAATTAAGTCGAGTGTGGCATCATAAATTGTTTTTTCAGTCAGCACTTGAACCTGTGGCTGAGTTTTCGCGGCTTCAACATCCTTAATCACCACAAATGGAATATTGGCTTTGGACATCATGCCTACGGCTTGCTCGGTCTTTAACAGATCAATCGCGGTCATGCCTTTGACGGTTAAGGCCACATTGGAATGTCGTGAGCTACCATCATGTGGATTCATAGAGGTGACTAAACCTTTCCAGCCATCGATGGTATCTACCACCAAAGTTTTTCGGTGATTCGCTTTAAAGTTGAAAAGATCCATATAACTACGAATCGTCACTTTTTCCGTACCTAATGGATTCGGTAACCAGCCTTGTTCAGGATTATTGCCAATATCTTGACAGCAGATATACCAAAAACCTGACCATGCTGGGTTGGATGCACGAAGCGGTACCAAATTGGTTTCGATCAACTCAACGCCCCCTTGTCGTAATTGACGATAATGCTCGGGTTGAATGCCGCCATAGACCGAATTGACCGGGTCAGTAATCACAAAAATTTCCACTTGAGGAGATAGTCGACGCTTCAAAATCAGCGCATCGGTCAACTCCTGTGTTAATTGTTCATGTTTTAATTGAGAGTCGCCCACTTGCGGATTAAAGAGAAACATATCCAACACAATGGTCGACTGCGCTTCTTCGATCATTTTCAGCATTTCTTTAAAAATGCGATGTTCCTGTTGCTGCTTTCCTTGCGCATCGATATAGGTTTCATCCACTAAAAAGTTCACTTCAGCATGGCGAAGTTTCCCCGTGTAGTTCAGCCCTTCAGGGAGTGGTTTTAGCGTGTGATAGGTTGCCGATGCCAAATAACCTAAAACCAATAAACCAATGACCACACCCACATAGCGACGACGTGACCAATTGAGCTTGTGATGTATTCGTTGAATGATGCGCATAAGAAAAAACCTAGTCTAATGCGCTCAGACTAGGTTCTATTCATTGATTTTTCAAGAGGATTTCTGTGACTTCAGCTTGATTAGAACACCTTACTCAGTCACATTTAGCTTAAAAACCAAATTCAAGACCAACCGTAAAATTGCGTCCTACTTGTGGAATATTGGCTATGAATGAACTGTGTGAATAAACATCTTCATCCAATAAGTTGTTGGCTTTGAAGTACACATGGTAATCATTACGGTCTTTTAACTGACCGCTATAAGCGACACCTAAATTAACCATGTTATAACCGTCAGTTTCTTGTTCATACGCCGTGATTTTATCTTGCTTAAAGACATGTACATATTCTGCCTGGCCTGACCAACCATCCGCAAAGTCAACATCGACCTTGGTTCCTAAGCGCCCTGCAGGCACACGTGGCGCATTTTCACCATCAATTTTGCCGCGAACATAATCACCAAAGACACTGAGTTTATACATATCATTAATGGCATAACCCACTTGAGCTTCCGCGCCATAGAACTTGGCTTTGTCTTGGGTGTAATCAACTAAGCGGAAGTTTTCAAAATTATCTTTGGTTGCAGCATAAATGTAGTTGTCATACCAGTTGTGGTAAACATGAACGTGATAATCCAACTGATCTTTTTCGTAATGGAAACCCAGTTCTAGATTATTGGATTTTTCCACATCCAGATTTTCATTTCCGCGTTCATAGGTATTGGTCGCAAAGTGCTTACCGTTGGCATAAAGCTCTTGTGCCAATGGTAAGCGTTCTTGATGAGAACCCACCAAGGATAATTTATAATTGGGTGCAAACGCCCAGTTCACAGCACCTGAGTAGGAAATACCATAATCGTCATAATCTTTTTGTTCTGAGTCAATCTCAATTTTTTGCTGATCTACACGGGCACCCAGCTCGACATGGAAATCGCCAAATTGTTTATGCTCTAAACCAAACACGCTCCATTTTTGCGTTTTGTTTGGGCTCATCAATGATTCTTCACCACTGATATTGAGCTTTTGTTGATTGTACTGGGTACCGATTACCCCTTCCCATTCAGCAATTGGGTTATGGACCAATTCTAAACGGCCATCATAACCTTTACTTTTAAAAGTGGTTGCTGCGGTGTTACCTTCAATTTCATCATGTTTATAGTCCGTATAACTCGCATGCGCACGTAGTTTTTGGAATCCTGCAAACGGCTCAGCTAATTCAGTACGGAAATCATAGCGTTCTGACTTTAAGTCGACCCATGGGCCTGCGGCATCATGATCGTGATCATGTTCGTCATGCGCTGAATGGTCATGCTCATCGGTATGCCCATGGTTATCATGACCATCACAGTGTAGATGGTCATCATGTGGATGACAGCTTTCATATTCATGACTATGACCCGGCAAGCCATATTGGTCTTGACGGTTGCTATAAGACAGTCCAGCAAAACCACGATCATGAATCCATGACGCACCTACACTGACATTTTGCCCTTCTGCAAAAGTATTACCGACTCGGCGTTCTTTTTCTAATTCGCCATCATGATCATGGAAATAATTGGGTACGATATAGTCATTGGCTTTACGCTTTGATCCCTCAACTCGCAGTGCAAAATTTTCACCTAGCGCAGCAGTAACACCTGCACTCACTAATTTTTCGTCGCTACCTGAGTTATAACGTAGCCCAACCTGCCCCTCTAAACCATTTTCAGGCATATGCGTTGGAATTTTTTGATCGGTAACATTCACCAACCCACCAACCGTCCCAGCTGCATATAATAAAGTGGATGGCCCACGAATCACTTCTACTTGTTTCGCTAAAATTGGATCAACCGTCACTGCATGGTCAGGGGATAAAGTTGAAACATCTGCTGTTTCAGATGCATGCTCCAACACTTTGACACGTGGCCCATCTTGCCCACGTATTACAGGTCGACTTGAGCCTGCACCAAACTGATTTGAATACACTCCAGGTTGTCCGGCAATGGCATCACCAATAGTGACTCCACCTTGTGCCAAATCTTTATGCTTAATAATGTTATCTGCAACCGCAAAATCTGCAGCACTTTGATTTAAAGGATGAACCTGAACATTAATCGCCTCTAAAGTTTGTACCTGTTGTTGCTGATCATCAGCATAAATATTGGGTGCAATCACTGCAAAAATTGAGATTGTGATTAAATTCTTATGAAAAGACATTTGGAGAGACTCAAATCTGGCTAATTTTGAATAATGTTATAATATAACATTTCATTACTTTTGCAATAAAAAACATTCTAATCTGCCCAAATCATATACACTCACCGATACCACATTGTATTTATTCATATATTTATTTTAGTTCAATGCCTTTTACCATATCCCATGCTGTACTCGCACCGCCTATTTCCAAATTAAGCGGAAATCGCCTACCTATTGCAGCACTCGCAATTGGTAGCATGGTGCCAGATTTATTCCGTTTATTTACTAATGCTGACTATGCAGGTTCACATCAATGGTCGGGGTTAATTGTTCCAAACTTAATCCTTGGTTTGCTGTTTTGTGTGCTGTGGTATGTGCTCTATCGCCCGATGTTATTTGCTTTTTTTGGTTTAAATAAGCCGCTGAATCTACAGAATTTCAATCAATGCTGTGGGTTTATGCTCAGTCTCATCCTCGCACTCATCATTGGAACTTCGACGCATATTGTTTGGGATGGCTTGACCCATGTTGACTTTCGTACCTTTGCTTTTAAAGATCTCTTAAGTCTGCCGATTCCATTTTTTGGTCATTCATATCCCCTACATCGTGTGTTGCAAATTGGATTATCTGGCTTGGCACTCCCCGTTATGGCATGGATGATTTATCGTCATCATCTTCACTATCGAAGTACTGCAAACGTCCCCACATCCATCAAAGTCTATGTATATGGTTTAGCGGCCCTGTCTTTAGCTGCGGGAATCGCAAGTTATTTTTATTTTGCTGACAGTATTTATTCAGATGCTTTTGTACACGACTTGTATGCCTATGTCGGCAAAGCCATTAATTATTTTTTCCGTGCATTTTTAGCCACGTTTAGCTTCGGTAGTCTGATATTTCTGATCTTAAGCAAGAGCACCAATATTTTTTCAACGTCATCGGCTTAAGCCCATCATTGACCGAAAATTTGCTGTAAATTTGGCTGTTTTAGCAATAAGTCCTTGTGACAAAACAGCTAAAAAGAGGCATAATCCCATATTCGAATAAAAGCGGTACGCTGTTTACGTATTCGCTGACCTTAACCCATATAGTTGGATTTCTAACGCTATGATGCGAACTCATTACTGCGGTTCTTTAACCGAAGCTCAAATTGACCAAACCGTTACATTATGCGGTTGGGTTCACCGTCGCCGTGACCACGGTGGTGTAATCTTCCTTGACATGCGTGACCGTGATGGTCTTGTTCAAGTGGTTATTGACCCAGATACTCCTGAAGCATTCGCAACTGCGGACAAAGCACGTTCAGAATTCGTATTAAAAATTACAGGCCGTGTACGTCGTCGTTACGCAGGTACTGAAAACGCGAATATGACTAGCGGTCAAATCGAAGTTCTTGGTAAAGAAATCGAAGTGCTTGCTGGTTCAGAAACTCCGCCATTCCCATTGAATGACGACAACACAAATATTTCTGAAGAAGTACGTTTGAAATATCGTTTCTTGGATATCCGTCGTCCAGAAATGTTAGATCGTCTTCGTTTCCGTTCTAAATTGACTAACCTAATTCGTAACTACTTCGAAGAAAATGGTTTCCTAGA
This sequence comes from Acinetobacter amyesii, assembly GCF_023499985.1. Lineage (NCBI taxonomy): Bacteria > Pseudomonadati > Pseudomonadota > Gammaproteobacteria > Moraxellales > Moraxellaceae > Acinetobacter > Acinetobacter amyesii. Next base: position 54,819 of record NZ_JAMCOU010000037.1, read on the forward strand.
CGTTGAAACACCGATTTTGACGCGTGCGACTCCTGAAGGTGCGCGTGACTATTTAGTACCAAGTCGTGTTTCTAACGGTAGCTTCTACGCACTTCCACAATCTCCACAGCTATTCAAACAGTTGTTGATGGTGGGTGGTATTGATCGTTACTACCAAATCGCGAAATGTTTCCGTGATGAAGACTTACGTGCTGACCGTCAGCCTGAATTCACACAAATCGACGTTGAAACATCGTTCATGAGTGACGATGACATTATGGATTTGATGGAACGTTTAACGGTTAAGATGTTCAAAGAACTTCTAAACGTTCAGTTCGACAAGTTCCCACGTATGACGTATGCAGATGCAATGCGTGACTATGCATCTGATAAACCTGACTTACGTATTCCTTTGAAATTGGTTGACGTTGCAGACATGATGCAAGACGTTGAGTTCAAAGTATTCGCAGGTCCTGCTAAAGATCCTAAAGGCCGTATTGTTGCGCTTCGCGTACCAGGTGCTGGCGCGCTTCCACGTAGCCAAATTGACGAATACACTAAATTCGTTGGCATTTATGGCGCGAAAGGCTTGGCTTACATCAAAGTCAACGAACTTGAAAAAGGTATTGAAGGTCTTCAATCTCCAATCGTTAAATTCATCGAGCCAATCGTGCTTGATCTATTGAAACGTGTTGGCGCTGAAAATGGCGATATCGTATTCTTCGGTGCAGATAAAGCGAAAATCGTAAACGATGCGATGGGTGCTTTACGTATTAAAGTCGGTCACGACATGAAACTTGCAACTTGCGAGTGGGCGCCACTTTGGGTTGTTGACTTCCCAATGTTCGAAGAAACTGACGATGGCAAATGGACATCTGTTCACCACCCATTCACGCTGCCAAAATCAAGCGTTGAAGAAGTGAAGAACAATCCAGGTGCGGCATTGTCTGTTGCTTACGATATGGTATTGAACGGTACTGAAATCGGTGGTGGTTCACTTCGTATTTATAACCTAGAAATGCAAAAAGCGATCTTTGAAGCGCTTGGTATTTCTGAAGAAGAAGCAGAAGAGAAATTCAGCTTCTTGCTTAACGCCTTGAAATTCGGTGCGCCTCCTCACGGTGGTTTAGCATTCGGTCTTGACCGTTTAGTGATGTTGATGACTGGTGCATCTTCTATCCGTGACGTGATTGCATTCCCGAAAACTAAGACTGCGGAATGTCCTTTAACTCAAGCGCCTGCGCCAGTTGAAGCGAACCAATTACGTGACTTAGGTATTCGCTTACGTGAAAAACCAAAAGCTGAAGAATCTAAATAATCTTACATTTTAAGATTTAGATTTTAAGTTTCAAAAAACCCTGCGCTATGCAGGGTTTTTTATGTCAACCTACAAAAGGTAGTAGAAAACCTACAAAACATAAATTTAAGATTTGATGTACTTTGCTAATATCAAAACGCTTCAAGTACGTTATGATGTTTCACTACATCCTTTGAGCAATGGACAGCTCAATTTTCCACTTCCAATTATTTTGTTTTTAGATTCAGATCTTTTTGTACTTTTCACTGAATAAGTGCGGTCTCTTGGCAAAATTTATTTTATCCCATGCTGTCAATTTTGAGACCTTGTGATCCATGTACTTTATATTCAAAATCATCGCGCTATTGCCACTTTGGCTGTTACAAAACTTGGCCTTGATGATCGCGTTTATTCTTAACCTGTTTAACTCATCAATCAAACGTATCACTAGCATCAATATTCAACTGGCCTACCCAGATATGTCAGCGACAGCGAAGAGACAGCTCGTCAGTCAAAGTATCCGCAGCCAATGCTTGACCTATATTGAATTTATTAAATGTTGGGGTATGCCACCAAGTTATAGCCTGAGCTTACTGAAAAATATTTATGGTGAAAATATCCTCACGGAAGCACTTGCGAATAAAAAAGGTGTCATTGTTGTGGTTCCGCATTTTGGCTGTTGGGAACTACTCAATGCATGGCTGAACTTGTATACAGAACCGATGATTATGTATAAACCGAATAAAAATAAAGGGATCAATCGGTATCTGTTAGAAGCACGAGAGAAGTTCAATGCAACCTTAGTCCCGACAGATGAAACAGGGATCCGTGCCATTTTTAAACATTTAAAACAAGGCGGCCTAACGGTGATTTTACCAGACCATTTACCAAAGCCTTCAGGCGGCATTTATTCCAATTTTTTTGGGCAAAATACTTTATCGATCACACTTGTTTCAAAGCTTGCTGCAAAAACCCAATGCAATATCATCGGCTTAAGTTGTATCCGACAACCTAACCTACAGTACTTTGATGTGCATTGCCAAACCTTATCAGACCAGATTTTATCTAAAGACTTACAATCCTCTGTCGACACCCTCAACATCGCGATGCAAGACACCATTAACCAAGCACCAGAACAGTATATCTGGTCTTATAAACGCTTTCGGGTCTGCTTTGGCAATATCAATATGTACCGCAAATAAAGGTGATCTGAGAACATCTCAACCTGTAGATTTGTGTTCCACAGGCTTGGATTAATCTTATTGAATTGAGATCGATTATCGACAGTGGCATAATAACCTCAATTTCCACTTTAAGTGATTCTCCTATGGCTATGCGTCCTGAAGTCCGTCGTCGTGCAATCGTGTTGATTGTTTTTTCTGTCGTACAATGGTTGTTCATGCGCTACATTTTAGCCAATGAATTATTCAACTTAACCACCTATAACCGAATCGTTTTATTCTGTGTCAGCAGCCTTGCAGGTGCATTATTAATCTTTGTCGGTTTGATTTATATGGTGTTGAAAGGTAATGCGGATCGCACTGAAGATTAATTCAGTGCTCTCTCGGTTGTTTCCAAACTGATCACATGCTGTGCTGTATTCCAAATTTCATTGCATTCTTGCCATTTCGCATGATTTACAAAGTGCGACTCATCTAAACGTATAAATGCCCCTGCTGCACCATAAAGCTGTGTCAGGGTGTCGATAGCAGTCGAACGTATCGAATAATAACGCTCAAAACACCAGCCCTGCTCATACTGAAAAAGCTCTAAAATCGTATCATATTTCAAAATTTCATAGCCCATGCTTTCAATCGCTTGAACGGTACTTTCACTCAGATATCGATGTGGTGCATAGTATAAATGTCGATCCGCCATTTGCTGTTTAAGCGATTTTAAAATACTTAAATATTCAGCTACTGACTTAAGATACGTTCCCACAAGATTCGAACCAATGACTAAATCGCAACCATTTTTTGTCTCTAGCGTACGTGCGTTTTGTTTAAAGATCCGATAATCATTGATCGTCACCGGATGTGTAGTTTCTAAATCGTCATATAAGGTAAATAATTGGATTTTTTTTAAAACTTCAGGGTTTTGTCTAATCCCGAACAACCCTTGTGATCGATCTTTTGTGTAGTAAGTGCCCTGATTTAGATGTTCCACAATCATCCGAGTTTCATTACCATCATCAATTAACCAATAATTTTTTGCATTTAAACTATTCATGAGATGCAGTGGAATATGCTGAATCATCCCTGTAAAAATATCGTCATATTGACTATGATCTGGAAAATGCTTTTTCAACTGAAATGCATAAAACTTCTTTTTCCACCCCATAAAAGGTTGATATACAATACGATTCCAGCCCTGAAGTGTCTGTAACATCTGTTGCATCATGCGATGGTCTCGCAGTGAACCATAAACCACTAACAGTTCATTTTGCGTATCGGCTTGATGAAACCGTTGCATTGCCTCAAAGGCATTAAATAACTGTAATGGGGTCCGCACAATAAACAATCGTTTTATCATCACTATTACACTATATTAAGGGTTGAGGCAGAATGATTTGCCCACCAAAATTAAACGTTATGATTTCCAATGCCATTTTGATCTTGAACAATAGGTAACCTTTTTGAAACACTTTTTTATTCTCAATGATACCCGTACCAACCTACACCATGGTTGCGAAGTCGTAATGAATAATCTGTACAGTCTAATACAGAAAAATCATCCTGATGCGAAGTTTTCTCAACTTTGTACGGGGCAAACGATTTCTGAAGAAAAATGGCTTGTGTTATTAAAAGATATCGATATTGTCCTTATCAATGGAGAAGGTACACTGCATGATGCAGCGCCTTTTGGTGAATTTCTCCTCAAACTTGGATCTATCGCCAAACAACAAGGCATACCTGTATTTCTGTTGAACAGTACTTGGGAAAATAACCCAACATCATGGAATGAACTGATTCAAGATTTTGATGGGCTCTATGTACGCGATCAGAAAAGTCTAGCAACGTTGAAGCCGCAGCATCCACATTGTGAATATGCTGCCGATTTAACCTTTTATTCGAGTCATCGATTTAATCCAGCCCATACAACAGAATCTGCATTAACACGTCCTGCTCAAGTCATTGTGAATGATTCGGTGTATAGCCATGTCAGTGATGCCCTATTTGCCTATGCTGAAAAGCAGCACTTTGACTATCATCCGATCACCAAAAATTTGCCCTTAGATGCGCATACGATTGGCTACAATCCCAAAAAAATGAAGAAATTAAAACAATATAATCTTCTTTCTAAACTCACCTTTGGACTGTATAAACCGCGTCGTTATTATCAAGACTTTAATTATTGTATTGATGACACACTGGCGTTTAAGCAAAAAATGCTAGCAAGTGATTTGGTGATCACTGGTCGTTATCACTGCTTATGTTTTTGTTTACAGATGCAAATCCCAGTGCTGATCGTGGCATCAAATACCTCAAAAACGCATAACCTCCTCAGTGATGCACAGGTAACAGATCGCCATATTCGTCTAGAAGATTTAAATCAACTGAGTCTTGAACAACTTTATGCAAAGGCTAAATATAGCGATGAAGAAAAGCTCAAACTTCAGTCCTTTGATCAGAAAACTAAGTTAAAACATGAACAGATTTTTAGCCAAATTTGTGCCTAAAAAATGCCGCTCATTGAGCGGCTTTTTTTTATTGCGCTTCAGCTTGTCGAATCGCAGCTAATGCAGCATCCGTCACAACTTGCTGACCTTGAGATGATAAATGGGTTGAATCATCATAGTTGTTAACTAGGTCTTGATTCAATATTTCATAATTAGGAACATACAGTACACGTTTACCATCACTCAAATCTTTCAGTGCTTGGTTGTATTTAAGAATACGTGGTTCACGTGATTTATCTTTGTTCGGATAAGTTTCTACTAAAAGAATATATTGAGCTTTGCTATGATCAATCATATAACGAATATTATCGATATACTCTTGATATGGCACAACATTCGTTTCGCCTACAACATTATGCCAATGAATTTTTCGTGCATATTTCTTGATTTTTTTGACGATTTTTCTCAGGAATTTACGCCATGGTGAATCTGGATAATACAGGACAAAAGGTGAACCTTTGAATGTCAACCAACTGTCTACCCCACCAAATTGAATGCTAATCACATCAGCTTCAGCGACATTTTTCAGATTAAAAAATTGAATGCCTTCACGTGTACTCGACATGGTATAACCATAGTTTTCAAGTGCCCAGCCTTGTGCCTGTGCAATACGTTCAGGATATGCATTACCGATGTTGTGTACTTCACCAGCGGTATTACAACCACCTAAAGCAACATAACGAAGTGAATTGCCCATTCTTTTTTCCAATCTCAGCGAATACGTCATTATACGCTACAAAATCAGCCATGTTACACTATCGTGAATCGTTCAAATTTATTTCATTTGATGTGAGTCCACATGCAAACAAATTTCGGCCTATCTTCAGAAACTTATCATGTCCATCCAGAAAGCTTAATCACTTTATCGCAGCGTGATTTTTCTTTTCAAGGTGATCATTTAGGTTGTGATGCGGTTGTTCTTTTAGCGTGTGAAGCAAACCAGCATCAAGATTGTATTATCTATTTAAAGTCAGTGACTTCATTGGAGCAAGATCGTGTACGTACTCGATTTGCATTCCAAACCGAAGGTTTTTTATTTAACTTTTTTGGTTCTTTTATTAAAAAAATTCGCTCTCGTCGCCAAAATTTTGGTTCTCATAGCTATCGTATTTTACTCAGTGACATTACAGAAAATGCGTTAGAACGGAATATTAAAACGCCTGAAACGGCATACAACTGGACGAGCCGCCGTTGGAAGCTGGATGAAGATAAACGTCAGGAACGCTACAGTAAACTGGAAAAATCTTTTAAAGATTCGGGTTATGACTTTAACTTTCCAATGCACATCATGTTATGCCGTTCTATGGGCGTAAAAGATAAGCTGAATCAAGGACATCATCGTATTATGTTCTGTAAAATTTACGGCATTACAGAAGTAAGCACCAAATTTATTAGTTCAGCCTACATGCCACCAGTATTTCAGCCTTTCTTTAAAAAGTTCATCGAAGTCACTAACTATAAACAAGTTTAAGCAGCCTGACTCGCAATCGCCTGCCTATATACTTGTTCTGTATTCAATAGCATATGCTCGATGGTTAAATGCTGTTGTGCCAAGTTAAATGCATCTTGAAAAACAGACTCAGGATGCTCCAAGGCGCAATAGCGTTTGATCAGTTGTTGTAAAGCATCGACATCATTCGTTTCACATAACCATGTTTCGGAAATAAACTCAGGCATCATCCCAACACAGGTTCCAAAAACAGGTCGATTTAATAATAAAGCTTCACCCAAAGTGTAAGGACCACCTTCACGTAAAGACGAGACGATAAGTGCTTCATGCTCACTGATCTGCTGTTGTATCTCTTCACAAAATCCGATGAGCTGAACCCGATCGGATAAATTTAAATCTTGAATAAGCTGCTCTAATAACGGACGCTGTTCCCCTTCGCCTGCAATCGTCAACTGATGAGGAATATCTTGCCAAGCTTGAAGTAAAACGTCGAAACCTTTCACCTCATTTAAGCGACCAACTGCAATGAACTTACGATTCTTTTGAAATTCTTGAGGAACTATCTTCAGTTCAACGCCGTTATATACCACTGAAGTTTTGGATGGATTTTCTAATTGATGTTTTAACTGTTCACTCACTACAACAATATGATCAAATGATTGATTCATCTGATTCTTTTTCTTTTGACCATGAACCGTTACGACACAGGGGAAAGCAAATGATTTAACCATTCCATGCACAAATTGGGCTGTTTTTGCTGCATGTACATGTAATACATCTGGCTGAGTTTCAATAATTTTCTTTTTTAACTGATACTTTGTCCAAGGATTATGCCGACTTCCGCTCAAATCCATTTTTACAACATTCACTTTTGCATCGAGTAAATGAGCAAAACGCTCATGCGCAATCAAGCTAACCTCATTGTTTTGGCTTAACCCATTCGCCAATTCAATCACATGCTTTTCTAGACCACCATCTTCAGCACTGGCCATGACTAATGTAATACGCATGCTCAACCCTCTCGCTTACCTAATTTGAGTCTTAACTTCACTGCAAACATCGAGTCTTTACCACTAATTTTAATACGACGTAATTGCATAAAATCAGGGCTGAAGTCATCAATGCCTTCTATGGTGGTCACAGCATTGGTATAGCCAGCTTGTTTTGCTAGTCCGACATCACGTTCCGAATATATTCCAAATGGATAAGCAAAACTATGTACCGATTTTCCTGTCATTTCTTCTAATTGCTGCTTAGATTGAGTTAACTCAGAAAGACACGCTTCATCACTCAATTTATCTAGATTTGCATGCGTCATGGTATGTGAGCCAATTTCGACTAAACCACTGGCTGCCAATTGTTTGACTTGCTCATCATTCAACTTAGGCTCACGTGCTAACTCACCACTGTTATGATGGGCTTTCTTATAGGTTGACCAATCCCGGTCATGTCGATCTACCACCACGTAAATCGTGGCTTTCGCTTGATATTTTTCTAAAATCGGAAAGGCATGTTCTAAATTATCTAGATATCCATCATCGAAGGTAATCGCAACGGTTTTTTCTGGGTGTTTTCCCCAGTCATCTTGTAGTTCTTGCATGGTCACAAAATGAAATCCTTCGGACTTCATCCACGCCACTTGCTTTTCAAACTCTTCAGGATTCACTCGCAGCTTATTAAATTTTGCACCATCAATATGCTGACGAACCATGTGATACATCAATACACGCGGTTTCTTCCAATCGACTGCAGGTTTCCACCAAGCATATTTATAGCTGAATGCAATCACCAATAACAGAAGAATAAGAACAATATAAATCACAGGGATAAGCCTTTAAGCACACTCAGGCTATGTTGCCACACGCTCTGAAGCTTTAAAAGTACACACCTATAATTTCCTTGATTGTAAAAGATTTCGTTAGCAGTATTTAACCCCATATAAATAAGCTTGAGTCGATTACTACAGACCTTTTAAAGACTGATATGGCACATAATCATCCCAATCAAAAACGGTGACATTTTGATTATCTTCGATATTCGCCAACGATTTTTTAGGATCTAATAATGGTGTTTTCACCCCCAATAAATCTGCATAAATATGCATATAATCATAGGCACTCACAGTCTTGTTATAGTAGTTTTTGGCCTGCGCATCGCTACGTAATACAAAAAATGGAACCTGATAATTATCTTTAAATTCATTATCTACATGATATGAATCTTCATCCACGGTCATACCATGATCAGAAAAATAGGTCACACTGAAACTACGCTGATCAGCCTTCAAAGAGGTATATATCTGTTCTATAAAGTGATCCAACTTATTGATCGAAGATAAATAACAATTAATCGTTTCAGGTTTATTCGCATACATACGTGGTGCCTTAAACAGACGTTCACAAGCATCCGGATGTGAGCCCATCATATGAATAAAAATTACATTTTTTTGATTGGCATATTTTTTTAACTGAGCCTGTAATATTTCGACCATTTTGTCGTCATCAATATTACTCGACATATAGTTACCACTTTTCAGGAAGAACTGATGATCGGCATGAATGGCAATTTTAGAAATCGCCGTATCATTTTTCCCCATAAATCCCTGATTTGAAATCCATATGGTGTTATAGCCCGCTTGTTTTGCTAGCGTCACAACATTTTTTGCAATCTGCGGTTCACGATTTTGATCAACCAAAGTCAGCGTTCGTGTCAGACTAGTTACCGTATTCGGTGCAGTTGCGATGTAATGATCTACAACATCCAGTGGCATCTCATTTAAAAAAGGCGTGGTATCGTCTTTCGAACCGTAGAGTGATAAATGATCTCGCTGAACACTCTCACCAATAATAATCACTTGATTGTCATAGCTAGCATTCGCCTGCTGAATTTCCCAATCGATATCTTGCACATTATCCTCAAGGAGTTTGGCCTCTTCTTGTTTATATTTAACCGTCGCCATTGCAGTTTGAATACCAAACACACTAATGCCGTTAGCAATAAAGATAAGTGTCAAAATCAGCTTGGGATAATTTCCCTGATTAGCTTGATTAAAAAATAAAATATAAAAACAAAGACTTAAAAAAATAACAAAGGCAAAAACAATATATTTAGGATCAACTACAGATAAAAACTCAAAGGCTTCATTGGTATTACTTTGAAACATCGATGCCACGATTCCCAAAGACATGTGTCCTTGTAAGAACCCCGTCCCACTTGCAATATACAGGCTAATGACAAAAAACAGCGCAAGGAAAATGTACTTAAAAATAGAACTATGTAGTTGTTTTACTGCAATGAAAAAAAACGTACTCGAAAGAACCAAAACAAAGAATAAAGGAGCATCTTTGATTTCAGATAAATAGTCCCAAAAACCTAAGCCAACGCAAAACCCAATTGAAAGCAAAAATGGGAACAAATAGGTTTTTAGCATTGACCGGACAACCCTGTAATATTATTCAAACATTTCCAAGATAGACTGAAATGTTGGTAGAAATTTTTCGTCGGGTATTATCTATACTTTAGGGACCGAGTACAATCTTTTTGGCGATACGGTCAGTTTCTTTAAATTCGCTAGCGAGATTCAAGTCAGTTAAAGTCGTCTGTAATGACACCAAACCTTGTCTTAAAATTTCATCTACAGACTTGGTAATCCGATCTTCCTTCAACCGATCCACTTCAATCACCCCGACTTTACAACCCGCGGTGAGAGCCTCGTAAATCATTGAAACACTATCTTCAGTTACCCAAACCGCTTCAGCTTTTTGCATTTCTTCGAAAATCCAACCTTGCGGAGTGTCTTCAACTGGGAAAATCTGTACTTTTTCAATATTCTTTAACTGTTTTAATTCTGCTAAAAACGCTTTTGGTGTGCGCCGTGAAGTGGTCAAAATGATTTCTGAATTTGGATTCTGCTCGACTATCTGTTCAATTGCATGAAGTACTTTAGCTGCATTCCACTGATGGCGTTTTGAAGAGCCACCCAAAGCGATCAGGATTCGACCATGCTGATGCCGCTCCTCATTCACAATAGGATTTAACGCACCCTGTGTGGTCAGTACATTATTTGATACCTGAATACCATCGTGCTGTGGAATTACTGCATAATCAAACCATGCAAACGGCAAGCTTGGCTTCATTAAAATAATGGTTTTGGCTTTGTTATACACTTTGCCCAACAGCCATACTCGAAAATGTGTATGGCTGCCGACGCCAAAAATATAAGTTGGCTCGTGTTCTACGGCATGAAGCTGATGGCTAAATAGCGCAGAAATAAGTGTCACTATAGGCAAATCATCAATTGAAATTTCTTGAAATGTGACTGCTTCCTGAGATTGGCGCTGCATGGCTTTAAATAAACCCAAAGCTTGTGAGCGATGTCCTGCTTTACCATCACTGACATAAACAATATGCATAGTCACGTTCCAAAAATTTCAATATCTTCAGGCCAATAAAAAAGGCGAAACTTAGTTTCGCCTTTTCATCTTAACCGATCAGCTTATTTTACGTAAGTTAACCAGTGCGCATATTTAGGGTCTTTACCCTGAACCGCATTAAAGAATGCAGTTTGGATTTGCTCAGTGATTGGACCACGACAACCTTCACCAATTTGACGGTCATCATATTCACGGATTGGCGTCACTTCAGCAGCAGTACCTGTGAAGAATGCTTCATCAGCGATATAGAATTCGTCACGTGTAATACGACGTTCAACCACTTCAAAACCAAGGTCTTTCGCAATTGTAATAATAGTTTGACGCGTAATACCATCAAGCGCACCACCCGCGATGTCAGGAGTATGAATCACGCCATCACGTACTAAGAATACGTTTTCGCCTGAACCTTGACATACATAACCTTGTGGGTCGAGTAACATTGCTTCGTCATAGCCAGCATGTGCCACTTCTTGGTGTGCAAGAATTGACAAAGTATAGTTACCAGATGCTTTTGCTTTACACATGGTCACGTTTGGATGATGGTGCGTAAATGAAGACGTTTTAACACGGATACCCTTCGCCATCGCTTCATCACCAAGGTAAGCACCCCAGCTCCATGCAGCAACAACGGCATGAATTGTATTGTCAGTTGCTGCAATACCTAATTTTTCTGAACCAATAAAAATAATTGGACGTAGGTAGCAAGAAGCCAATTTGTTTTCACGAACCACATCAATTTGAGCTTGTTCTAATGCTGCATGATCAAATGGGACTTTCATTTGATAAATTTTTGCAGAATTTAATAAACGCTTAGTGTGTTCTTTTAAACGGAAAATAGCCGTTCCATTCGGAGTTTCATAAGCACGGACGCCTTCAAACACACCCATGCTGTAATGCAATGTATGTGTTAATACGTGAGTTTTCGCCTCACGCCAGTCAACCAATTGTCCATCTTGCCAAATAAAACCATCACGATCAGCCAAGTTCATGGCACACACTCCAAATTTTTATACACAGTCATTTTTATCCAATGCAAACGTTGCAGTTGGATCAATTAATCTTTGCCATAGCTTGCAAACGACCACTCGGGTATCGTGCCAATCGTCAGCTGAAACTTGCATGGATTGATTCGCAAGTGCTAAACGGTGGCTCTCGGCTCGTTCACGGAGATAAGCTTGAATCAATGCTGTCGCATCGGCGCTGGATAAGCAATCCGTTCTTGCGGCATCCTCAAGGATTCGTACGTTGTCAGAGTAATGGGCGAGATCGGGATTCGACCCACTCCATGCTAATACTGCATACTGTGCCATAAATTCGATGTCAACGATACCACCTGCATCTTGTTTTAAATGAAAAATTCCATCTTTTTGCTGCTCTTTAGAAGAACCTAGATGGTCTTTCATTTTTTGGCGCATTTTGAGCACTTCTGCACGAACATTGTTCTCATCGCGTGGCTGAGTCAAAATATCGCAGCGCAAGTTTTCGATTTCAATCCGTAAACTGTGCTCACCTGCAATGGTTCTGGCACGTACTAAAGCTTGATGCTCCCAGACCCAAGCATTTTTATGTTGATATTGCTCAAAGGCTTTTAAGCTGGTCACCAGTAACCCCGCCTCTCCCGAAGGTCGTAAACGTGTATCCACCTCATACACTCGACCATCTAGGGTTTGCGTGGTCATTAAGGACATAAATTTTTGTGCAACCCGCATGGCAAATTCAAAGCCACTAATTGGTTTCTGTCCATCGGTATCCGCTTGTTCATCCATATAGTGAATAAACACCAAATCCAAGTCCGAACCATAACCCAGCTCGATGCCACCCACCTTGCCATAGCCAATTACCGCGAAAGCCGTGTGATCAATCGAACAACGCTGCCCTTCTGCATCAATTGGATAGCCATGTTTTTTGGCAACAATTTGATATGCCAAATGCAAGGTTGCATTCACAGACACTTCAGCAATATCGGTCAATGCATCCGATACTTTCATCAACGGGCTTTCGGCCAAAACATCACTAGCAGCTACTGCTAAGACATTGGATTTTTTAAATAATCGAAGAACACGCATCTGATCTTCAACTTGATCGATTTCAATGCGAAGCAATTGTTGTCGTAGAGAGTCTTCTAAATCTTTACGTTTTGGCAGCTCAAAATCCATCGATAAAAACTCGTCCAACAGCACGGGATAATGCGTCAATTCTTCGCAGATCCAAGGACTGACTGTTGCCATTTTCACTAATCGTTGTAATGCCCCTTTGCTCTCAATCAGCATCACCAAATAGACTGTACGGCGCAGCACCGACTCCACCAAAGGCATGAGACGTAGTAAGGCCACCTGAGGTTTATCTGACTGTAATATCGCCTCAATGAGATGTGGCCAAAAGGTTTTTAAGCGCTGTACAGCTTTGGCAGGTAATTTTTTCAGCGCATGTCCATACCAAAATTCGTGAATTAAATTTTTGGCATCATCATCTAAAACATCATTTAACTGTGCTTCTAAATGACTAAAGCTTTCCAATAACGGATCGGGTTCTTTTTCTTTAATAAGATGCTCAAATTGGTAAATGACTTTGGCACGTTTCTGATTGAGCACATTCAAAAAGTCATCCCAAGATGCAAAACCTAAAGTATCTAAAATACGTTGGCGCGGTTCAGGCTCATGTGGCAACGATTGGGTTTGCTGATCATTTAGCGCTTGTATCGCATGTTCAATACGACGTAAAAATAAATACGCATCTTCTAAATCAGCAACTGCTGTATTTTCTAATAATCCAACTTCACCTAAATGGTGCAGACTCACCAAACACTGACGATCTTGCAGCTCGAGTTTTGAACCGCCATAGATGAGCTGAAAAACTTGAACAATAAACTCTACTTCACGAATTCCGCCTGCACCGAGTTTAATGTCATCTTCGATATTACGACGCAGCACTTCACGTTCGATCATGGCTTTCATTTCACGCATAGCTTCGAAAGCGGTGTAATCCACATATTTACGGAAGACGAACGGTCGGGTCATTTCTAGTAACTCTGCGCCTTCCTTACCGCCCGTGACGATACGTGCCTTAATCCAGGCATAGCGTTCCCATTCGCGACCATGCTGGCTTAAATATTTTTCTAATGCCGCATGACTGATTGCCAAGGCAGAACCATCACCCCATGGGCGAAGGCGCATATCTACACGGAAGACAAAACCATCTGCGGTAATATGGTCAAGCAGGTAAATTAATTTTTGTCCCCACAAAATACAGAATTGCTGTACATCGATACATTTTCGACCATTGGTTTCGCCCTGTTCATCAAAGGCAAAAATAAGATCAATATCACTTGAAAGATTAAGTTCCTGTGCACCAAGTTTTCCCATGGCAACCACAATTAGGTCTTGAACTTTCCCCTTATAGCCTAGCGGTTCGCCATATTTCGCAATCAACGGATTCAGCGCAAAATCTTTTGCCGCACAGATGGACGCATCGGCAAAGTCTGAAAGCTCTCGAGTTAAGGTGACGACATCGGTGAGTTGATTGGCATCTTGCCAAATCCAACGAAACATCAGACGTGCGCGCAGCACACGAATTGCACGCATCCAGCTATTTTCATCTTGGATATCGGCAAGGCTGCTTGCGACAAAATGTTGAATTTGTGCTGTACTGAGCGAGGTTTGAAACTGATCAATTGCATAGTCTTGTTCTAAACTGGCCTGATGGATTCCGAGCACCTGTTCAGCATATTGACTGGCACGTAATGTTTTCTGCAATTGCTCCGTATTCATTTCACAAACCCTAGCGTGATTTTTTTCTAGTTATAACAGTTGATAACGCTTAGGGAAAAGTATTTTTAGGCTTTTATACCAATAGATGCGTATTAAAGTTCACTTAAGGTCCCATCTTTATAAGGTCGCATCTTTCTGTGCACTGCTACTCTCGGTATTTAGGGTTTGATGCAGGCTCGTCGCCTGTGGCAACCAGACTTTAAATTGTGTGCCTTCACCTTCTTTCGAGTTCACCACAATTTCACCCTGATTTAAGTCCACAAAACGTTTACAAAGGACTAAACCCAACCCCGTACCACGTTCTCCTGCCGTACCTTTAATACTAACCGTCAGTTTTTGCTGAAATAAGTCATCAATCTGAGCTTGGGTCATCCCCAATCCAGTATCTTGAATAGTGAATACAACCCGTTCTCCATCTCGATCGGCTGAAATCGTCACCACACCTCTACCATCGGTATGGGTAAATTTCAATGCGTTTGACACCAAGTTTTGCATCACTGATGTGATCATATTGATATCTGCATTGACTTTAATGCCTTCAGGCACGGCATTGATCAGTCGAATATTTTTCTTCACAGCCAAGCTATTTAAGACATCACTTACGATTTTTGCAGACTGATGTAAATCAAAATTAATCGGGTGATAAACAAAGCGACCACCTTCTGCCATGGCCCAGTTCAACAGGCTTTCTAAGAGGTTATACGTCGATTGTGTGGTGTCATATAAATAGTCTGCAATATTTTGCACACTCGAATCATCTAAGGTATGACGCTCCTGTGCCAAAACTTCAGAAAATCCAAGTAGACCATGAAAAGGTGCTCTTAAATCATGCGCAATAATTTGGAAAAATTTAGTCTTACTAAAATTCAGTGCCGACTGCTGTTCATAGGCTTCTTTTAATTCGGCATTTTCAACACGAAGTTGAATAATATTGACTAGACTTTGTACAAATTCTTCAACGATCTTTAATTGTTTGGCTTCAAATGCAGTGACTTGATCATCGAATAAAATAACTTTACCGATAGATTCTTGATCATATTTTAAATCAAAAGCTACTAAACGCTGATGCCCTAATCCAAGTTCTTGCATATAGTCGGAATAAGCTTGGTAATTTTCAGCGTCTCGGTCTATACGAGAATGTTCAGCAAAAAACTGATCTAGACGATCATCATCAGCTTCGGCCATAAAGGCCTTAAATATGTGCTCTGACGCATACCATATATAAGGTTCATTTTTAAATGCGAGGACAGCATTATCGACTTGCACAATACCACGCGCGAACTTTAAAAATTCTGCAATGCGGTTGTCGTCCGTATAAACCCCCATCAATAAAGACAAACGACAGGCAGTTAATAATTCGGTTTGTGTACCAATATCCAGTAAACGTAAAGCCATCCCGTTGCTCTCCTCAGGGTTTATCTTAAAGATAAAAACCAACTGTTATGTTCAAGATTAATAGCAAAAATAGCCCAAACACTCAATAACAAAACCCAACAAAAAAACAAACATCATTTACGAATACGCTATTTAATCGAACTTTCATCCAATTAGAAAATAAAAATATCTATAAAGAACATAACATTAAAGGTAAAACAAAAATTAAAACAATAAAATTAGAAACTTAAATTAATTTAAATTTTATTGACTGTTTATTTTAAATCGTACTTTTCGCGTTTTATTCAAACTAAAAACATGACCAAAAGAAATATTCATTTACATAAGACCTAAAAAACTGGGTTTAATTTTCTTTAAATACATCACAAAAAATAGTGAGTTTTATGACTATTCCAGGACCAGATTACTCATCAGGATGCTCGTTTCAGTCAGCTACACTAAATGAATCTATTTTTAAGTTTTTCTATTAGACTAATTTATTAGTTTTTATCAGTTGTGTGTGTCATTTGAGCATTAAACCATACTTGCTCGCTTTTACTTTATTAAACTGAGCTAAAGATTCGTTTCATGCTTCTAATGCACATGAACTCATTCACCCAAATGACTGAAGCTGAAAAAGTGCCATGCCTTATTCATCAGATATATAAGTTATCGCATAAACATTCCGCGACCATTCAAAGTCAAACGGGGCATCAAACTCACGTCGTTCTTTAATAAAGTCCCCAATCCTGACTAATTTTCGAACTTTCGCACCAAATCTACACCTAAAAGTTAAGGCATTCGGTTTGACCTATCAAACGCTTTGCTTTACAACTAAAACTCGAACGAGCCATAAAGAACAGATCAGCCCCAAAAAAATGATATAAATTTAATTGTTCAATAGCTTTAAGCTATGAATAACAAGCTTTCAATATTTCCCTTCTCGGTTTTGCGCTAAAATTGGGCGTCAAACTGCACTTCTTTTGTATCATTTTTCTACGAAATGACCACATCACAGGATCTTGCGTTGACTGAAAAGCAATGAACCCCGATACTTTCATAGTTTTATTTAAGCAAATCGGTTCATAGAGGCGAGCCACAAGCTCGGACCTCAAAGACACAATCTAAAGCAAGGGGCTATATATGGCTGGTGGAAAGTCAACTATCATCTACACACTGACCGACGAGGCGCCATTATTGGCGACTTACTCTCTGCTGCCGATCATTGAAACCTTTACTAAACCTGCTGGCGTTGAAATCGTTAAACGCGATATCTCAGTTGCAGCACGTGTACTCGCTGAATTTTCAGACTATCTAAGCGAAGAACAAAAGGTGCCAAATAACTTGGCAGAGCTTGGACAATTAACCCAAGATCCAAGCACAAACATTATCAAACTTCCGAACATCAGTGCTTCAGTTGGCCAATTAACTGCTTGCATTAAAGAATTACAGTCTAAAGGTTTTGCAATTCCGAACTACCCAGAAAACCCAGCGACTGAGGAAGAAAAAGAAATCAAGGCACGTTATAGCAAATGCCTAGGTTCTGCTGTAAATCCTGTACTTCGTGAAGGTAACTCTGACCGTCGTGCGCCTACTGCAGTAAAAAATTACGCGAAGAAACATCCGCACTCTATGAGCGAATGGAAACAGTGGTCACAAACTCACGTTTCTCACATGGACGAAGGTGACTTCTACCACGGCGAAAAGTCTATGACTTTAGACCGCGCTCGCAATGTAAAAATGGAATTGATCACTAAGTCTGGTGAAACTATTGTTCTTAAGCCTAAAGTTGCGCTTCAAGACGGCGAAATCATCGACTCAATGTTCATGAGCAAAAAAGCACTTTGCGACTTCTATGAAAAAGAATTAGATGATTGTAAAGAAGCAGGCATTTTGTTCTCTCTACACGTAAAAGCGACCATGATGAAGGTGTCTCACCCAATCGTTTTCGGTCACTGTGTGAAGATTTACTACAAAGATGCATTCGAAAAACACGGCAAATTGTTTGATGAGTTAGGTATTAACATCAACAACGGTATGTCTGGTCTTTACGAAAAAATTGAAACTCTTCCGACTTCTCTTCGTGAAGAAATCATTGCTGACTTACACGCTTGCCAAGAACATCGTCCTGCACTTGCAATGGTTGATTCTGCAAAAGGTATCACTAACTTCCACTCACCTAATGACGTAATTGTAGATGCATCTATGCCTGCAATGATCCGTGGTGGCGGTAAAATGTGGGGTGCTGACGGCAAACAGTACGACTGTAAAGCTGTAATGCCTGAATCTACTTTCGCGCGTATCTACCAAGAAATGATCAATTTCTGTAAATGGAATGGTAACTTTGACCCACGCACTATGGGTACTGTACCTAACGTTGGTTTGATGGCGCAAAAAGCTGAAGAATACGGCTCACACGACAAAACTTTCGAAATCGCTGAAGCGGGTGTTGCAAACATCACCGACCTAGAAACTGGTGAAGTGTTGATGTCACAAAACGTGGAAGAAGGCGATATCTGGCGTATGTGCCAAGTGAAAGACGCTCCAATCCGTGACTGGGTGAAACTTGCTGTGACTCGTGCACGCAACTCAGGAATGCCTGCGATCTTCTGGCTTGACCCGTACCGTCCACACGAAAACGAACTCATCAAGAAAGTTCAAACTTACTTGAAAGAGCACGACACTACTGGTTTAGACATTCAAATCATGTCTCAAGTACGTGCTATGCGTTATACACTTGAACGTGTTGCTCGTGGCCTAGATACAATTTCTGTAACTGGTAACATCCTACGTGACTACCTCACAGACTTGTTCCCGATTATGGAATTGGGTACTTCTGCGAAAATGCTTTCTATCGTGCCTCTAATGGCTGGTGGCGGCATGTACGAAACTGGTGCGGGTGGTTCTGCGCCTAAACACGTACAACAACTTGTAGAAGAAAACCACTTACGTTGGGATTCTTTAGGTGAGTTCTTGGCACTTGCGGTTTCTCTTGAAGAAATGGGCATCAAAGAAGACAACGCGAAAGCTAAACTTCTTGCAAATACGCTTGATGCTGCGACTGGTAAATTGCTTGACAATGACAAGTCTCCATCACGTCGTACTGGCGAACTTGACAACCGTGGCAGCCACTTCTACCTTGCTAAATACTGGGCTGAAGAACTTGCTGCGCAAGACGAAGATGCAGAGCTTAAAGCAAAATTCGCTCCTCTTGCTCAAGCACTTGCTGAAAACGAAGAAAAAATCGTTGCAGAACTTGCTGAAGTTCAAGGTAAAGCCGCGGACATCGGTGGTTACTACGCTGTAGATACAGCAAAAGTAAATGCTGTAATGCGTCCAAGCGCAACTTTAAATGCTGCTCTTGAGGCTGCTCAATAAGTTGATGCAAAACTAACTTAAGTTAGTGATGTAAAAAAACCAGCGCTTCGGCGCTGGTTTTTTGTTTGACAAAAGAATCGCTTTAGGGAATGTAATTATTTCTCAAATGAATTATAAAATTAAATACATCACTTTAATTTAAATAGTAAATGATTATCTTAAATTAAATTTATATTATTGAAATTCAATAGGTATCTTAAAATTCTTAAGCTCATTATTAACTGATCTAAGTATTTCTAAAGTAATTATTTTATTTTTAGTTAATTCCAAATCTTTAACTTTAATAAAGTTTTCAGGATCTAAAGTTTCTTTACCATTAATACTCACTATAACATCACCAATCAATACATTGGCATAATAAGCTCTAGATTGCTTAACTAGCATGGCGATATATACACCTGTATTTCTTTGATACAATCCCCTTTTATCTAATGGTATAGAAGATATCGTAACACCCAATAAATCAGGACTTTTACTGATATCGTTTTTTACAAAAAATCCAACTGAGTAATCATAAATAAAATCCAAATTATTAGGATCATCTTGTGTGGTATAAGAATTTATAGAACTGTTAATCTTTGTGAATACTACATGAGTAGCACCAATTTTTTTAGCTTGGGAAGACAAATTTGAATGAGATAAGTTTCTATCTTTAAAATTACTAGAACCTAATATCTGAAAACTATTTTCTGCAAGTAAAGACGTAGTTTCTGGCACATTTCTAGTCTCCTGAATATTAACTTCCTCACCTAATTTCAAGTACTTGAAATTTGATCTATCTACAAGCCCCAAATCTGCAGGTTTATAAAATTTTTCAACATTGTTTCTAAATAATACACCATCACTCCGTGAAGAATTGGTATATTTTCCATTAGATAATGTCGAAGTCATTTTTTTTTGATCGGAATCTGATGAATATTCATTGACTTTTAACAATGTTACATTTGAATTTGTACTCAATCTATTTGTAATAAAAACCTCTCCATTTTTATCCTTATATGTATACATCGTATAACCATAAACTATAGAATTAGATAAAATTAGACAAAAAACTAATAAAAATTTCTTCATTACCCCTCCCCCAACTAATGACAATACTGACTCTAAGCTTTGATTATTTACTTATACTTTCATAACTGTAACAAATATATTATATTTACGAAAAATATAGAAGTTCATAAAAAAATCTGTCGAATCACCTTTGAACTGACTTTAATTCTTTTCAAAATTTAGAAATTTACTTTTATATTATTTCCGACCTAGAAGCCTTTTGAGCTTAAATATAATTCCTCCTCAACAATCAAAAAACGTATTCAGATTTCTTCTTTCAAGCTAATGCTAATAGCACTTCTAGAAATGAACCCGACTTTA
Organism: Acinetobacter amyesii; assembly: GCF_023499985.1. Lineage (NCBI taxonomy): Bacteria > Pseudomonadati > Pseudomonadota > Gammaproteobacteria > Moraxellales > Moraxellaceae > Acinetobacter > Acinetobacter amyesii. The sequence goes on from NZ_JAMCOU010000037.1 coordinate 75,547, forward strand.
CCATTAGCTTTTCAACTTGAGTTGCTATTAATGGTTCTACTGATTTAGCCCTAGAGTATCCGAACAAAATTTAGATACTTATTCAGATGCTCATTTCACAAAGTGACCACCGGATATATGACTAATGAAATCGATAAGATCAGGACAAGAACAACTTAAACCATTAATTTCAGACAATAAAAAACCCCAAGTCTTAATAAGCTTGGGGTTTTTTAGAATTTTGGTCCCGAGGGTCGGACTCGAACCGACACATCATCTCTGATAGTGGATTTTGAATCCACCGCGTCTACCAATTTCACCACCTCGGGAAGGTGTTGAAACGTATAATAAACTGTTTCAAAAACTTGTCAACGCATGATGTTCTCATTTGATTAAAAATAAACCGTATAAGAATTTTTAGATGGATAATCCATCAATTTCAGCGTTAAAACCTAAAAAAGCTTATACTAAGCCAAATTTCATTATCCCCTTTTCAGATTTCTTAACATGCAACTTTCTGACTTTAACTTCAATCTCCCTGACGAACTCATTGCCCGCTATCCGCTTGAAACACGTAGTGCATCACGCCTGCTCCATCTTGACCTGAATGGCGAATATCACGACCATCATTTCACTGACATTTTAGACTTGCTCAATGAAGGTGACTTATTGGTACTGAACGATACCAAAGTGATGAAAGCTCGCTTAAAAGGCAAACGCGCTACAGGTGGTGCAGTTGAAGTCTTGGTTGAACGTATTCTTGACCCAAAAACCGCACATTGCCACATTAAAGCCAGTAATACGCCTAAAGAAGGTGCGGAATTATTTATTGGTCCAGACGAAGTTAAAGTGACCGTTCAAGGCCGTCATGAAAACTTATTTGTTGTGGAATTTTCACAGCCTATTTTACAAGTTTTAGATTTATACGGTGCTTTACCGATTCCGCCTTACTTTAACCGTGAAGCAGAAGCGATTGATACCGAACGTTATCAAACCGTGTTTAACGACCCAACCAAATTAGCGTCTGTCGCAGCACCAACAGCAAGCTTACATTTTGATGAAGCGCTACTCAAAAAATTGGCGGACAAAGGCGTAAATAAAACCTTTGTTACCTTGCATGTGGGTGCAGGTACATTTTTACCCGTGCGCACCAATGACATTGAAAATCACATCATGCACAGCGAATGGTGTGACGTGTCAGAAGAATCTATGGCTTTAATCCGTGAGACAAAAGCACGTGGCAATAAAGTTATTGCTGTCGGTACTACAGCGACTCGTGCGACTGAAAGTGCCGCTCAAGCCAATGGCGGCGAACTCAAGGGTTGGACTGGTGATACACAAATCTTTATCTACCCAGGTTATGAGTTCAAAGTAGTCGATCGTTTAATTACCAACTTCCATTTACCTGAATCTACCTTGCTCATGTTAGTGTCAGCGTTGTCCAGTCGAGATAATATTTTGAATGCCTATCACCATGCCGTCGAAAGCCAATATCGATTCTTTAGTTATGGTGATGCGATGTTAATTGATAATATTAACCACAAATAAAATTACGCCGAAATCATCCCTATGCCGATAGATTCTGTAAAGCACTCCATCCATATTCGTCGAAAAAAGAATGCTGTGGTTTTTCAGAATATCGCTCGGCTCTGGGATATAGGCCGAAACGCCAAAACACACCAAGAGCTCCTCGATGAACTGCATCCATGGAATGCTCCCATTACACTCAAATTTGAAAATTTACTCCCCCTAGCTTTAGCTGCGTTGGGTATCGGCTTCATGCTGTTCATCGTGATTCAGCCCGATCATGGCTGGGCACAGCTTTGCTTTGCTGCGGGGTTGGCCATGGTGTTCTGGGCTTATATTAGCTATGAAAAAGATGACCCGCTCGAAGATGTTATTGCGTTTTTGGAAACCGAATGCATCGCAAAAAAATACCAATTGGCTTTTAACCGACAGCCTCAATACATTTCGATGCCACTGAATAATCTACAATTTATTGGCAATCTTAAACGTATGTTCCCCGTGTTTAAACAAGGCAGCCTTTCGAATGATATTCAGACCTTCGCGAGCACCGTTTGGGAAGACGAAAATCAGCAACAGCATCAAGTCATGGTCTTTCATTATCACTATGTGAATGAACTGAAAGTACGTGACAAAGACGGTGATGAAGTCACGGTGAAAGAAATTCATAAAGACCTGTGGGGCGTATTTGTTTTTGATATTGGCATCCATGGACTAGCCGTATCTGCAACAGGTAAAAACTTTGGCTATCCTTATAGTTTTCCTTGGCACAGCAGCGACATTCAAACCAATCAAAAATTAAAGTTTTATGGCGAGAACCAAATGGAAATCGCTAAATTGCTCAGCCCGGGCTTTGTCCTCCGACTAGCGGATTTTTTTCAAAACCGTGAAGGTGATCTGCTATTTCATCCGAGCCACCGCATAATGTGCTATCTTGGCTCTACAGATTTATTTAAAGTCAGTAGTAAAGCAAAACGAATTCAAGATGTTTCGGCATTGCGTGGACATCTCAGAACCTTTAAATTAAATGCATTAGAAAACTTGAAAAACGATTTAACGCAGTTTTTAAAATAGATTTCATACAATAATGTTTTAACTTACGACCTTTTATCTTGAGGATAAAATTTTATGGGGCTTTTGATCTTTGTTTTAATCATCATTGCATTGGTGATTGGTGCAATCATGATTCGCAACAACATTGTCCGACATCACAATGCAACCATTCGTGCATGGTCAGATGTAGCCAGCTATGAACGTCAAAAAATCAAAATTTTAGATGGATTACAGCCACTGGTTGAGCAATATTCCAATTTTGAACAAGGGACTTTGGCAAAAGTCACTGAACTCCGTCAAAATATTATGAATTTGAACGTAAGCAGTACCGATGTCAGCCAATTACAGCGTATCGAAGCCTTAAATCAAGATCTAATGCGCAGCCTGAATGTTGTGGTTGAAAACTACCCAGAGCTCAAAGCCAATGATATTTATCTGAAAATGATGAATGAAATTGAAGAACAAAACGAAAATGTCGGTGCGGCGATTACTATTTTTAACCGCAACGTCGAGTTGTTCAACAACCACATTCAAGTGTTTCCTAACAATATTATTAATACGCTATTGCTGAGTAAAAAAGCGGTTCGCCCTTTCCGCGATCAAGCTGCCAGCCAAAATTTTGATTATCGTCCGAACTTTTAAGTTCGGGCTTTAATGCACAAAAGTAAAAAAATAATGATGAGGTGCTCAAGTACCTCCAAAACTAGAAAGAAAAATAAAATATGCAAAATCAAATTAATGCACTGAAAAATGTGCTGATTCAGGAGTTTTTCAAACTCTATGAGCAGCACCAAGACGACCATATTTACGCATGTACGTTGGTGTTCAATCCCTATTTTTCCATGGACTATATCGCAGTCTCTACGCAGCGTAGTATTTTTGCCGAAGATGAAGATTCTGCTCAATATCTTGCAACGCATGATCGATGGAATGTATCTAAATGGCGCTATCGTAGCCTACTGGCTTTAAGTCAAGACTTGGCGCAGTTTAAACTGACATCTGTAAATGAAGTGGGCCATTTAAACCTTGATCCATCTTCTATAAAAAGTACGATAGAGTCGGAATCGGCTAACCATCTTTCAATCTTGCTCAATGCCATACAACAAACAAAAGTCGACTTGGCTCAGTCCTATGGCATAGAACTGGACAATATTCTGTTTTTTATCACGGTGCCGACACAGCCCGAAATAGAAATTTATTCAGCTCAGGTTTTAAATACTCCAAGCACACAACTTGACGATTTTCTCAAATCCAAACAACCACTCAAGCTCGACAGCTTACCCAAGCGTATGAAGCTGTCTCAGTATGATAAAGACCTGCTGATTGATTTGGCTCAAATCGTTGACATACAACCTTATAACTATTTACATGTTGCCAATGAAGTCTATCTTTTAAGCTTAGAAAAAAACTATGCAACCACGAATCCCTATATTCAAAGGCTTATTGACAGCATCGTGGCTATGACATCAGACCCGAAAGGCACATTTGCGATGGAAAAAGAAGAAATTTTGCAGCGAATTAACCAGTTTTATTTTAATGCCAAGAGTTCAGATGAAGCCTTGTCACAAGATGCGATCTATAAATTTACAGACTTAACACCCGACAAAGCTAGCGTTTAACCGCAGAATCAAGGAAAATAGAGCACTTTTAGCACTCTTACCATCAGCGAACTGTTTTTTCGCCTTGATCTGGACCTTGTATGAAGTTTGAAAAATTGGCGCAATCGGGCCGTGCTCGTCGCGGCCGTTTAACCCTTGAACATGGTGTTGTTGAAACACCTATGTTCATGCCTGTCGGTACTTACGGTACTGTAAAAGGCATGCTCCCACGTGACATTAAAGAAATTAAATCCCAAGTTATTTTGGGCAATACCTTCCATTTATATCTTCGCCCAGGCCTAGATGTCATTCGTGAACATGGTGGTTTACACCAATTCATGAAATGGAATAACCCGATTTTGACAGATTCAGGCGGTTTCCAAGTCTTCAGCCTTGGCGCTATGCGCAAAATTAAAGAAGAGGGCGTGACTTTCCGCTCTCCGATTGATGGCTCTAAAGTCTTTTTATCTCCTGAAATTTCGATGGATATTCAGCACACGCTGAATTCAGACATCGTGATGATTTTTGATGAATGTACGCCTTATCCTGCGACACATGAAGAAGCGCAAAAATCATTGCAGCTTTCATTACGTTGGGCGAAACGTTGTAAGACTCAACATCATGACGTGCTGAAAAACCGTAATGCACTATTTGGTATTATCCAAGGCGGCATGTATGAAGATTTACGTGATGAATCTTTAAATGGTCTGAAAGAAATTGATTTTGATGGTTATGCCATTGGCGGCTTGTCTGTTGGCGAACCTAAAGAAGAAATGATCAAAGTATTAGATTATCTTCCAGAGAAAATGCCTGCGGATAAACCACGTTACTTGATGGGTGTCGGTAAACCAGAAGATATCGTAGAAGCGGTTCGTCGCGGTGTCGATATGTTTGACTGTGTGATGCCAACACGAAATGCACGTAATGGTCATTATTTTGTGACTGATGGTTTAGTGCGTATTCGCAATGCCAAATATCGTCATGATCAAAGTCCGCTTGACCCACATTGCGACTGCTATACCTGTACAAATTTCACCAAATCTTATCTCTTCCATCTTGAGAAATGCGGCGAAATGCTCGGTTCGATGCTCGGTACTATTCATAACTTACGTTATTACCTGCGTCTGACTGAAGCGATGCGTGATGCTCTCGATCATGGCACTTTTGATGAGTTTGTTGAAGACTTTTATCGTCGTCGCGGCATGGAAGTGCCACCTTGTCCTCAAGATTAATTCTTTCAGCATTTGCGCTGAAGAAAAAGACAAGGTAAATTGCTGAACAAGTCCAATTTATTTATCAAAGTATTGATAACCAGTTTTTTTAGTTTAGGAAAATGAAATGAGCCTTTTTATTTCTACTGCTCACGCGGCAGGTGAAGCTGCACAGCAACCAAGCATGATGGCAAACCTGTTGATGATTGCGGTATTTGTCGCAATCTTCTACTTCTTGATCTGGCGCCCTCAATCAAAACGTGCAAAAGAACATCGTGCACTAATTGAAAGCCTAGGGGTTGGTAGTGAAGTTGTTTTTGCGGGCGGTTTAATGGGTAAAATCACAAAAATCGAAGGTGATTTTGCAGTTGTTGAACTGAACCGTGGCGTAGAAGTAAAAGTACAACGCGCAAGTGTGATTTCAGTTCTGCCTGAAGGCACTCTAAATAACCTTTAATCAAAAAATAAGTCGTGCACCCGCACGGCTTTTTTCATTTTAAGAAGAAAACGAATGCGTTACCCAGCATGGAAATATCTACTGATTCTAGTGGTACTAGTCATCAGTACATTATATGCCCTGCCAAGTTTGTATCCTGATGAACCTGCTGTTCAAATTTCAGGTGCCAAAGCCGGTACCCAGATTGACCAAAGCATCGTACAAAAAGCAGAGCAGATTTTAAAATCTGAAAATATTGCCAGCCATGACAATAGCTTCACCAATAATGCCGCTTTATTACGTGTTGATTCGAGCGAACAACAATTAAAAGCGAAAGAAGCACTACGTCGTGGGCTCGGTGAAAATTATGTCGTCGCACTGAACCTTGCGCCTACTACCCCAGAATGGCTACAAAAAATTGGTGCTAAACCAATGAAGCTAGGTCTGGATTTACGTGGTGGTGTACATTTCCTACTTGAAGTGGATATGGATAAAGCCATTTCACAACGTATGGAAACGTCTGCGGCTGACTTACGTCGCCAACTTCGTGACAATAAATTAAAATTCAATAGCTTATCTTTGAACAACAACACCATTACGATGCAATTTGCAAATAATGATGACCGTTCTGCAGCTATGGATTTCCTTCGTCGTAACGGCAATGAATATACTCAACAAGCGGTTGCAACAACTGATGGTTCGACTCTTCGTCTAAGCTACACAGATACACGTAAACAAGAAATTCAGTCTTATGCTGTCAACCAAAACTTAACGACTTTACGTAACCGTATTAACGAGTTAGGTGTAGCGGAAGCATTGGTGCAAACTCAAGGTAGCAACCGTATTGTGGTTGAATTACCGGGTGTACAAGATACTGCTGAAGCAAAACGTGTACTTGGTCGTACTGCAAACCTTGAGTTCCGCTTAGTTTCTGACTTAAATGATCAATATATCGATCCTTACACAGGACAAGCAAAAGGCTCATTACCGCCGGGTACAGAAGCTTTTGCTTATGAGTCTTTGGACAGCGGCCGTCAATTATTGCTTAACCGTAACCGTATCTTAACGGGTGAACGTGTACAAAACGCGTCATCAGGCTTTAGCCAAGATACAGGTGGTGCTGAAGTAAATATTACTTTGGACACTGCGGGCGGTAAGTTGATGTCTGAAGCTACTCGTAATGCTGTAGGCAAACGAATGGCTGTTTTGTTCATCGAGAACAAACAAAAAATTAGTTATGTTGCAGATCCTGCAACAGGTACACAAACTGAAGTTCGTACACCTTATACCGAATCTGTAGTCATCAATGCGGCAACGATTCAAGCTGTATTGGGTTCTCAGTTCCGTATTACCGGTCTAGATTCACCTCAAGAAGCATCTGAACTTGCATTGATGTTACGTGCAGGTGCTTTGGCAGCGCCAATGTACTTCGTTGAAGAACGTGTGATTGGTCCGAGTCTCGGTCAAGAAAACATTGACAAAGGCGTATTATCAACTCAAATCGGTTTCTTATTGGTTGCGATTTGGATGGTGGTCTTCTTCCGTGTGTTCGGCTTGATTGCCAACTTTGCACTCGTGGTTAACCTTGCCATGATTTTAACCATCATGTCTTGGATTGGCGCGTCCCTCACCCTTCCGGGTATTGCAGGTATCGTAATTACCATTGGTATGGCGGTCGATGCCAACGTACTGATCTGTGAGCGGATACGAGAGGAAATTAAATGGGGTGCCTCGCCGAAACAGGCGATTGTTGCGGGTTATGATCGTGCGTATAACACCATCTTTGACTCCAACTTAACCACATTCTTGGTTGCTTTCATTCTGTTCGCAATTGGTACAGGCCCAATTAAAGGCTTCGCGGTTACCCTAATGATTGGTATTGTCTGCTCAATGTTCACAGCAATTACTGTGACACGTGCAATCGTACAAATCATTTATGGTAAAAAACGTAACCTGAAGAAGTTGAGCATTTAGGAGATCGAAGATGACTGAAAATACTCAACCGAAACAATACGGCCGTCCGGACAACGAGCGCATTATTCCATTTATGAAGATTGCCAAACCGGCAGCCTTTATATCGATTATTTTAACGCTTGCAAGTATCTTTTTTATTTGCACCAAAGGTCTAAACCTCGGTTTGGACTTTACTGGCGGTGTGGCAGCAGAGTTGAACTATAGTCAACCAGTAAAATCTACCGATGTGAGCTCAGCGCTGACAAAAGCTGGTTTTAAAGATCCTGTAGTACAAACCTTAGGATCTGACCGCGACCTGATGGTTCGTATGCCAGTTCAAAAAGACATTGAAGCTGAAGACTTAACCAAAGCCATTACGACTGCCGCTCAATTGCCGAGCAATAAAGCAGAAGTGCATAAAGTCGATGTGGTGGGTGGTCAAGTCGGTAATGAACTTTACGTGCGTTCTGCGGGTGCTGTAGGTCTTGCCCTACTGCTCATGCTGGTTTATGTCACTATTCGCTTTGAGTTCAAACTTGCGATGGGTGCTGTACTGTCTTTATTCCACGATATCGTGGTGACCATTGGTATCTTTGCCATGATGCAATGGCCGTTTGACTTAACAGTTTTGGCTGCGCTACTCGCGATTATTGGTTTCTCGCTCAACGATAACATCGTTGTATCTGACCGTATTCGTGAAAACTTCCGTAAGATTCGCGGTGCTGAACCTCTTGAAGTTGTGAACAGTGCTTTGACTGAAACACTTCGCCGTACCATTCATACCTCAATGACACTATTACTGGTTGTTGTAGCGATGATGGTACTGGGCGGTGATGGTCTGAAATGGTTCTCTGTTGCAATGTTTGTTGGTGTATTTGTGGGTACATATTCATCAATCTACATTGGTACAGCCTTCGCGTTATGGCGTGGCCTGAACCGTCAAGACTTCATTGTACAAGTGAAGCCTGAATTTGAAGAAGAAGAAGAGATTCCTTAAGCTTTTCGACTTATAGTTCAGATCAAAACCCATCTTCGGATGGGTTTTTTTATGCGACTACCTTAAATAAATGAGCTAGGCAAAATCGCAATAATAGAATCTAATTTTTCAATATCGGATTGCAGGAATTCCACCTGTCGTTTTTGGTCTAGACTTGCAAATTGCCACGTATCATCTGTTTGCTGTATCACGTTTAAAATTAAATTTAAGCCATTTCGCAAATATACACAGGCTAGATCCGATCTCTCTACCCCTCGCCGTTCATCACAGACCACAAGCCAACCCTCTTGTAATACAGGGGCATAATACGATGCTGTGATGCGAATCAAATACAGGTCTTGAGTGTTTTTAAATAATGCTGAATATTGAGATGAATCATTTGAAATCGGTTTTAAAGAAAATGCCTGTGTCTCAACCACCTGCATTTCAAAAAGGACCAAGCTTGCTTGCTCCTCAGTGCACTTGTCTTGTTCTATAAACTGAACCTCATTATCTAAACTTCCCTTAATGAGTCCCAATTGTGACTCTAATTCACGTGCAAATTTCTCTCCAATCTGCCGATGACTATTTAATAATTGGGAAATTAAAGGAACCGCTAAGCCAAAATGTTCACACACAGCTTTACCATTTTTAAAGGGGCCTGTTGCAACCCAATGGTCAATGGCTTGTGTTAGATTCTGTCGACGCTTTTCAAAAAGCTCTGAAGGCAGCATAAGCATTCAATTTTATAATTTCTCTCCCCCAATATAATAAAAACCCGCACGCAGCGGGTTTTTTATACAGCTTTATTTTTAGCTACCTTGTACCAATCGACGTGCGCTGATAATGCCCGGTTGTTGTTCTAGACGTGCCAACAGTTTCGACAACTGCGCCAAGCCCTTTACTTCAATCAACAGTTTCATATTGGCAATACCATCACTCTCGGAAATGGTATTCACCTGACGAATATTGATTTGGTCTGAGAAAATCACTTGAGTCAGATCTTTAAGCAAACCACGACGGTCATAAGCTTCCACCACGATTTGCACACTTTGACCACGAGTTGGCTGCATTTCCCAATCCGCTTCAACCGCACGTTCAGGCTCTTGCCCAATCATACGGATATAATCCGGACATGCGACCTTATGGATACTTACGCCACGATTCAGGGTGATATAACCAGCAATCGATTCACCATGCACAGGCTGACAACACTGAGCAATGTGTAGTTCTACATTGTCCAAACCATCAATCAAAATACCATGCGCCGAAAGCGTATGACTTGCACGTGGGTTCAAGGTCGGTTTTAACACCAGTTCAGGCTCATCCTGATCGAGGTGCATATGACGGTTAACCTGATTGATTAAGGCATGTAAGCTAATGTCACCACTCACCAAGCCAATCAATATATCTTCACCCAATTTCACATTAAAATGATTGCAGTAATCATTCAAATCGATACTTTTCGGGTGAATCGCCAAACGTGACAATTCTTTATTCAGAATCTCACGTCCCACTTCCAAGTTTTTACTACGGTCTTGCTGACGGAACCAATGACGCAACTTATCACGTGCACGAGCCGTCTTGATATAACCCAGCGAGTTTACCAACCAATCTCGGTTAGGCTCACGATCTTTCTTGGTTAAAATCTCGACCTGTTCCCCAGTTTTTAGGGTATAGGTTAAAGGTACATAACGTTGGTTCACCCGTGCTGCATAGCACTTGTTGCCCACTTCAGTATGCACATGATAGGCAAAGTCGAGCACAGTCGAACCGCGTGGTAATTCTTTGATATCACCATCACGACTAAACACATAGATTTTCTCAAAATCTTCAAACTCTTGGATTTGTTCGAAGTTTTCAGAAGCCTCATCTTCTTTATGGGCGCTAGCATCATTTCGTTCTTGATAATGTTCAAGCACTGCACGTAAAGAATGTAAGCGATGATTAAATGAATAATCTGTGGTTTTAGAACCTTCTTTATAGTTAAAGTGCGAACACACCCCGAGCTCAGCTTCTTCGTGCATATTATGCGTACGAATTTGCACTTCTAAAGATTTGTTCTCTGCAATCACGGCCGTATGCAGTGAGCGATAACCATTGGCTTTCGGGTTAGTAATATAATCATCGAACTGATGCGGAATATGACGCCAAATCTGATGAACGATCCCCAGTGTGTGATAACACTCAGGTACATTATCCACCAAAACGCGAACTGCTCGAATGTCATAAAGCTGATCAAAGCTCAGGTTCTTACTCTTCATTTTTCGATAAATCGAATAAATGTGTTTCACCCGACCATTAATCTCGGCCTCAATGCCATGATCTAATAGTTCTTTACGCAACTTTTCTGTCACGAACTGAATATATTGCTCACGCTCTAAACGTTTTTCATTCAGTAAAGAGGCAATTTCTTTATAGCGTTCAGGTGCTAGATAACGGAAAGCGAGATCTTCAAGCTCCCACTTAAGCTGTGCAATCCCTAAACGGTGCGCGAGCGGCGAATAAATGGTTAAAATTTCTCGTGCGACACGCTCTTGTCGCTCTTTGGTTGAGTGCGCCAACTCACGTAATGCATAGGTACGTTCAGAAAGTTTGATTAATACAACACGAACATCTTCGGTCACCGAAATCAGCATTTTATAAATGCCGGTCAAATGTTCACGTTGGTTATTATTAAAATGATCTTCTAGACGTTTATTTTGCTCAATCAGATCAGACAACTTACCCATAGCAAGCGTGCCTTTGACCAAAGCATGCACTTGATCGCCAAATTTGCTTTGGACTTCTTCTAAACTGGTTACGCCTTCACGAACACTTCGATACAGCATGGCTGCTGATAACGTATCTTCATCCGCATACAGATGAGCAAGAATATCCGCCATTTCAATACCCGTATAGAAGGTATTTGAGCGATGGTTGACCGTTGTTTCAAGTTCATTCTGTAAGGTCAGATGTGCAACTTCTTCGAGTTGCTTTAGAGGAGCCCCGTCAAACATGCCACTCACACGCTCTAGCCATTCAGCTAAATCATGCTGTGCTTGCTCGGCATGTTCTACAGTCGTTTCCTGAGACAGCTCATTGAGACGTCCAGGTAATTGTTCACGTACTGTGACCATACCCTACTCCTAGTTTTCTACGCTTCATAACTTTTAATCGTTTATCTGATTTTCTTTTTCGAACAAAGCAATCGATTCGACATGCCCTGTATGGGTAAACATGTCCATGACACCCGCTTTTTTCAAACGGTAGCCTTGTTGTACCAGCATTCCAGCATCGCGTGCTAGTGTTGCAGGATTACATGACACATAAACGATTCTTTTTGCACCAAATTTGGGCACATAACGCATTATTTCTTCTGCACCAGATCGTGGTGGGTCTATCAATAATGCATCAAATCCTTGTTTTGCCCAAGAATGATGCGAAAAATCTTTTGTTAAATCTTGTGAATAAAATTTCAGTTGCGAAAGGCCATTGTTTTGTGCATTTTCTGCACCACGCAGAACCATTTCTTCACTCCCTTCAACTGCAACGACTTGACCCGTTGAACCCACACATTGAGCAAGTGGTAAAGAAAAGTTTCCTAAGCCACAAAACAGATCTAGAACTCGCTCACCCTGTTGTAACTGAAGCAATTCACATGCCAGTTTCACCATTTGCGGATTAATCGTGGAATTCACTTGCGTGAAGTCTTGAGGATTAAAGCCAAATTCCACACCAAAGTCACTTAGACCATAGTGCAGACGCATCGGTGCATCGGGATGATCCACACGATGTAAGCTGTCCGGTCCCTCAGGTTGTAAGTACAGTTGCCACTCTTTATGTAACGCAAATTTTACTAATTGGTTGACATCTTCCGCGCAAAGTTCCGCCGTATGACGAATCAGGAGAGCAATTTCTTGATCTCCCATGGCCAGTTCTATATGCCCAATATCTGCTTTACCTTGCAAACCTTGTAACAGTTGTTTGAGTGTGGTGATTGAGCCAAACTCACGATCCAACACCATACAACGGTCAATCGAAGTCAGTTTATTTGACTGGCTCTCACGAAAGCCGACCACGAGCTTATCTTTTGCAGGTAGGTAACGCACACCAATACGCGCTTTACGACGGTAATCTTCACGCAATGAACGTAAAGGAGCTAACCATTGATCAGGCTGAATGCCGGCAAAATGTTGCAAATGTGATTGTAAAACATCTTGTTTTAAACGAATTTGCTCGTCGGGATGGATATGTTGCATGCTACACCCACCACAGACCCCATAATGTGGGCAGGCCGGTTTAACCCGTAGAGCAGACTCTTCACTCAGCAATTCCAGACTGTCTGCTTCTTCAAGACGCTTAACGACATTGGTAATACGCGCACGCACTGTTTCACCCGGCAAGGCATAACGGATAAAGACTTTCTTACCGTGTTTTTCTGCAGGATGATCTGGATGCGTGCCAAAGTGCGCTATGCCTCGCCCCTCATGTGAAAGCGATTCAACCTGAAATGTATAAATGGGTTGTTGGGCTTTTTGGGGTTTGGCTTTGTGTTTCATGCGTACCTAATGTGTGGAAGATGGGAAATCAGATTGGGTGAATTCGGTACGTTGCGAGGTTTGCTGCCATACCAATAAAAAGTCAGCGTGTTGCGGCTGAGTTTGTAAATATTGAATCGTACTTTGAATCAAGTGCTGATGATCATTCAATAATAACTGTCCTTTCAGCAACAGCCAGCGTAAATAAATCAACCATGTATTGAGCACATCGCCTTCACAGTAGCTGGTCAGTTCTGTCCACTGTTGTTCACGTACATATTCAGGCACATGGTAGCCACCATCACCACGTTTACCGGGGAAACCGAGTAAATGTGCTGCATCGTCAAGTTTTTGAAAATGACGACCATGGAACATGGCCATGACATCCATCAAATCTACATGACGATGATGATAACGATTCTGGTAGTTATTATAGCGCTTTTGCGTATCAATCTCGCCCTGATCGAACAAACTTGGTGCAGATAGTCCGTGATACATGGCACGGAACAAAATCACAGGCAAATCAAACTGTGAACCGTTCCAACTGACCAAGGTCGGATGACGCTTTTCAAAAATAGAAACGAATTTTTTTAAAATTTCAGCTTCGCTATTGTCTTCACGGCTAAATGAAAACAACTTCATGCCCTTTTCATCAATCCATAGTCCAGAGATACAGACAATTTCATGCAAGGCCAAACGCTGAAAATCCGTTCCCGCCTCTTGGCGACGCAGTTTAGTCAGCGCAGCATCTAGATCCACCTCAGGCAGATCCAGTCCATACAAATGCGCACCTGACTTCAAATCTGTCAGTGTTTCGATATCAAAAATTAAAACAGGTAAACGCATAAGTACTCACCAGTGCCGATCGGCCACTGTAATTATTCAGGATCAACAACAGAGAATAGACCAGTCGACAAGTAACGGTCACCACGGTCACATACGATGCAAACAATCACGGCATCCGGATTTTCTTCAGCCAATTTAACTGAAGCCCATACCGCACCACCCGATGAGGTGCCTGCACTGATACCTTCTGTACGTGCTAAACGACGAGCCGTTTTTTCCGCTTCAATTTGCGGAATATCCATAATACGGTCAACGCGTGAAGGATCAAAAATCGTAGGAAGATATTCTTGTGGCCAACGGCGAATACCAGCAATGTTTGAGCCTTCAGACGGTTGTAAACCAACAATTTGAATATCCGGATTTTGTTCTTTTAAATATTTCGAAATCCCCATAATGGTCCCGGTGGTTCCCATTGAGCTGACGAAATGTGTAATTTTACCGCCTGTTTGTTTCCAAATTTCAGGCCCAGTAGTAAGGTAATGTGCTTCCACATTGTCCGGGTTACCAAACTGGTTTAGGACTAAACCTTTGCCGTCTTTTTCCATTTGAAGGGCAAGATCACGTGCTTCTTCCATGTTTTCAGATTCGATCAGTTCAGCACCGTAGGCACGCATGGCATCTTTACGCTCTTGGCTAGAACTTGCAGGCATGATCAAGGTCATTTTATAGCCACGCATTGCTGCAACCATAGCTAAAGCAATCCCTGTATTTCCGCTCGTCGCTTCAATCAACGTATCACCCGGTTTAATCTGACCACGCTTTTCCGCTTGCATAATCATGTTATATGCAGGGCGATCTTTGACCGAACCCGCTGGGTTATTGCCTTCTAACTTGGCTAATACTGTTGCTTGAGTATGACTTGCCAGACGCTGTAAACGCACTAACGGCGTGTTGCCGACGTAATGGTCTAATAAAAAATCGTCTGCTTGAAAATCAGGGGTTGTATTACTCATTATTCACACCTATATCGAGGTGCGCCTATTGTATGAAAAAATGCCTTTGCCTGCACCCATTTGCCTCGCTTTTTCGCGAAAGTGATTAAAGCGCAATCAGTTTTAAATAATCCATGCTAATATTCGGGGCATAAGGAATAAACTGCTTAAACCATGTCAAATATCAACAAAAAGCTTTTTAAACGCCTACACTTAAATCATGCCTATGGTCAGTTGATTGCACTTATTTTCGTGCCGATCACCATTTTGGCTTGTGTCGGTGCGATGTTGGTAATAACAGAAACCTCCAATGCAGCCAAAGCACAACAAAAACAAATGGCTGTCGCGATTCTGACGCGCTATCAACCTACATCAGAATCTGCCATAGAGTTACTCAACCATTATCCGTGGCAGTTTGATCAAGCTCGTAATACCATGCAAAGCATGTTGAACGAAAAACATTTGATTCGTGCCGCGATTTTAGATCTCAAAGGCAACAACCGCCTGAGCATTGGCTTTCAAGATCAAGATATTTGGCCTGCTTTAAACAGTAAAGCGTCTTTTATCGGACCGATTGCACATCAGGGCAACCATATTTACGCCCTGAAAATTTCAGACTCAACCCAGACCCCAGCATGGTTAAGCATTGAACTGGACAATCAACCGCTGCAAATTGCCCGCTATCGCGTGTTAATCGTGTTGATTGCAACGGGTTTATTGACGCTCTTATTACTTTTGCTGTGTTTGAATTTTTATTCCCGTCGTTGGATCGCACCAATGTACGAAATTCGCATGCAGTTACAACGTTTAAATGCCGACACTCTAGATCAGCACATGATCATTAACAGTACTGGAGAACTCCGGTTATTACAGCGTGATATAGCCAATGTGGTTAAACGCTTACATTTCAGTTTCTTAGAGCTACGTGAACATACCGAACAAACGGAAGATGACTTAAGACGCACGCTTGATACTTTAGAAGTGCAAAATATTACCTACCGTCAAGCACGTGACCAAGCAATTCAAGCCAACCAATCAAAATCGGTGTTTTTGGCCAATATTTCTCATGAACTGCGCACACCGCTGAACAGTATTGATGGCTTTATTCATCTTTTACTGCGCCAAGGCAACCTCAGTAATGAACAAAATTTATATCTACAAACGATTCGTAAATCTTCTGCGCATTTATTGGCTTTAATTAATGACGTGCTTGATTTCTCGAAAATCGATGCAGGCAAACTAGAACTCGAAACTGCGCAATTCGACTTAGAAGAAGCCGTCTTTGATGTGATGGATATGTTGTCGCCATTGGCAGCACAAAAACACATCGATATGACCTTCTACTATGCGGACAATGTGCCGAAATTTGTGGTTGGTGATGTCCTACGCTTCAAGCAAATTTTGACCAACTTAATTTCAAATGCAATTAAATTCACTCCAGATGGTGAAATTATTGTCCGTGTCCGTATGGAGCATGATGACATCGGTCAATGTCTGCTGCACTTTAGTGTGCAAGACAGTGGTATCGGCCTAAGCGGTACCGACCGTAAGAAACTGTTTGAATCCTTCTCGCAAGGTGATGCATCTGTGACCCGCCAATTTGGTGGTACAGGTTTAGGTCTTGCCATTTCCAAGCAATTGGTCAGCCTGATGCATGGACAAATTGGTTTTGAAGATAACCAAGAACGTGCCCCAACAGAAAAAGGCTCAACCTTCTGGTTTACTGCGCGCTTTATGGTCGATGATGAAATTGAAATTGTGCATCCACAATTTAGCAATCTCCAAGTCGTTTCCTACTTGGCACATCCAGCAACTGCCAATGTCCTACGTCATTATTTAGAAAATTATGATGTTGAACATATTGAAACGCAGTCAATCCTAGATTTATTTAGTCGCCTCAATCAGTTGCAAACCAATGAAAATACTTGGTTGATCGTCGATCATAGCGGCGACTCTGAAGCCTTACTCAAAGAAATTCGTCATCGTTATAGCGGTAACTTAGCGGTTTATGGCTACCAAATGATGCTCGATCCAAACATGTTGAACGAGTACCGTGCCCGTCCATTGCATCAACCACTCAGCCGTACAGCGCTGATTCAGTTGTTGAGTAATGAGCCGTGGTTTGATCAAGAGCAACATGAAGAATTTAATGGTCAAGGTCTGCATATTTTGGCAGTCGACGACCATTTACCAAACCTGATTGTGCTTGAAGCCCTGCTCTCTGAGTTAAATGTTAAAACCACTAAGGCTTTAAGTGGACAAGAAGCCATTGAAATCATTCAGGCTCGCCAAGAGCAAGGTTTGGCAGCTTTTGACCTCATCTTTATGGATATTCAAATGCCTGTGATGTCAGGTGTCGATACCACGCGTGCCATTCGTTCTCTTGAGTCGACTTTTGAAAATCATAAGCGCCTTCCAATTATCGCTTTGACGGCACATGCGCTCTCTGATGAAAAACAAAAGCTCCTACAAAGCGGTATGGATGACTATGTCACCAAGCCTATTCAAATGGATCAAATTATTCAAATCTTGACCCAATGGACTACCGATAACTTTAAGAAAGTGCCCGTTTTAGAGCGAAGTTCGGTGATTGAAGCCCTAGAGCCAAGTATTTTAGATTGGCAGCAAAGCTTGCAGTTGGCCGCGAATAAAGAAGACCTTGCGGTCGATTTACTGAAAATGCTCGTCGATAGCTTTGAACAAGAAATCCATGAAATGGCACAGCTCATCGAAGATGAAGATTTTCCACAATTAGAGCATGTGCTACATCGGCTTTATGGCGCAACCCGCTATGTGGGCGCTCCGACCCTCCAAGAGGTTTCAGGTCAATTTGAGCAATTTGTATCGACCTTACGTAAGGAACGCCGTAAAGCGGATGATGCTTTTGTTCAAGAAACCCTGAACCGTTTTGATGAGTTAAAAAATGTCATGGGGCAAGTTGAACACGCAGCTCAACAAATCTTAGCCAAACAAAATAATTAAGCGCAGTCCGACTAAAGTCAGTGCCGTCCAGCTTCTGTTGTGACTGCACTGTCATGTATCCTGTCAGGGTGCATGCTATGCTCGGGCGCAGTAACAACAAGAGTAATTACCATGACTTTATTACGTGTAGAAAAAAATAATGGCATTGCAACGGTTTACTTAAACCGTCCAGAAAAACGTAATGCAATGAGCTTTGCATTGCTCAAAGAATTGGTCAGCACCGCTGAAAAATTAAAAAAAG
Organism: Acinetobacter amyesii; assembly: GCF_023499985.1. Taxonomy (NCBI): domain Bacteria; kingdom Pseudomonadati; phylum Pseudomonadota; class Gammaproteobacteria; order Moraxellales; family Moraxellaceae; genus Acinetobacter; species Acinetobacter amyesii. The sequence continues at coordinate 93,798 of NZ_JAMCOU010000037.1, forward strand.
ATCGTAGCTTACGCTGTGTCATTTTAACGGGTGAAGCCAATGTATTTAGTGCTGGCATTGATTTGGCTGACCTAAATGATCCGAAAAATCGTGCCTACGCCGCGTGGGAACTGTTAAAACCCGGTCAAAGTTTATTTCAAAAAGCCTTCCTGATTTGGCAGCAGCTTCCTGTGCCGGTGATTGCTGCACTTGAAGGCTTTTGCTTTGGTGCAGGCATGCAACTTGCCTTGGCTGCCGATATCCGTATTGCCCACCCGAAAACGCAAATGTCGATTATGGAAAGTCGTTGGGGCTTAGTCCCTGATATGGGTTTAACCCGCTCGCTCAAAGGTGTGATTGGACTGGATTTAGCCAAGGAATTAACCCTTACAGCACGTATTTTTGACGCAGAATATGCCAAGGATATTGGCTTAGTGACGCATTTAAATGAACAGCCTTTGCTTCAAGCGCAGCAGTTAGCCGAAGAATTATCACAACGTTCACCAGATGCCTTGGCAGCGGCAAAACAAGTGCTAGATGCCATGGAACATAGTCCAAAACGATCTTTACGCTTAGAAAAAATCTGGCAATTAAAATTACTGCTCGGCAAAAACAGCCAATTGGCACGTAAAAAAGACAAGAACCCAGAGGTTCAGTTTTTACCACGCCAATATAAGTAAAATAGTCACACAGGATAGATTGAGTACAGCACATGGCGTTTGATCGTAATACAAAAATTGCATTTCTAGGTATGGGGCTGATGGGTAGCCGTATGGCCACGCGTCTCATTCAGGCAGGATTTGAAGTTGCGGTGTGGAACAGAACTGCTGCTGCGTGTGATGAGTTGGTTGCGATTGGCGCGACGGCGCTTCAATTGGACAAGATTGCCCATTATCCTGTGGTTTTATCTTGTCTCGCAGATGATGCTGCTGTTGCCGCGGTGTATGCAAGCATCGAAAATCATTTAGCGGCAGGACAAATTATTGTCGATTTTTCGAGTCTTTCTGTGAATCAAACTCATCAATTGGCTCATGCTGCAAAGTTGAAACAAGTCACTTGGATTGACTCTCCTGTTTCTGGGGGCACAGCTGGTGCTGAACAAGGCACCTTGGTCATCTTTGCCGGTGGTGATGCTCAAACGATTCAAGATTTGAGTCTGATTTACAATGTTTTATCTCAACGTGTTACCCGCATGGGCGACTCAGGTACAGGTCAAGCCACCAAAATTTGTAATCAGCTGATCGTCGCTGCCAATAGCACGTTAATCGCAGAAGCTGTCGCATTGGCCGAGAAATCAGGTGTAGACACCACGTTATTAGCACCAGCGCTTGCAGGTGGATTTGCAGATTCAAAACCCTTTCAGATTTTAACCCCACGTATGGCAACGCATCAGTACGAACCCGTGCAATGGAAAGTTCAAACTTTATCTAAAGACCTGAATAATGCAGTCCAACTGGCAGCCCAGTTTGAGTTAAGCATCCCTGTTGCCAGCCTTGCTTTATCGCAACTCAAAGCCCATCAGGACAATGGTTTTGCAGAAAAAGATCTAGCTACCATCATTCAACATGTCGAACAAAACTAACAACTCCCACTTTAGAAGTAAATTGCTTCAAGGACGATATACATGACACAGCTCGCGGTTAATTTATCCATGATTTTTACCGAAGTGCCGTTGTTAGAGCGTTTTGCTTTGGCTCGTGAACACGGTTTTAAGCATGTAGAAATTCAGTTTCCGTATGAGCTGAGTATTGAGCAGATCCAAACTCAACTCACCATCAATGATTTAAGCCTGTGTTTAATCAATGTCCCTGCGGGTGATTTGATGCAAGGCGGTGATGGTCTTGCGGGAGTTCCGGGGCGTGAAAATCAATTTCATCAGGCCTTAGAACAATGCATTCGCTATGCCACTGCGTTAAATGTACCGAGTGTCAATATTTTAGCCGGCAAACAGCCACAAGATGCTGACTTGCTGCCATGTTTAAATACCTTGTCGAGCAACCTCAAACTGGCGTGCCACATGTTGTCTGAACATCATATTCAACCAGTATTTGAAATGATTAATGGCACTGATATGCCGCGCTTTTTGGTCCAAAATATTGCCCAAGCTCAGGAAATGCTTGAAGCTGTACAACACTCTACTTTGAAGATGCAATATGACTGCTACCACATGGCGATGATGGGTGAAGATATTCTCAGTACTTTGGCAGAAAATATTCAGGATATCGGTCATATACAGTTTGCTGACTGTCCGGGGCGACATGAACCTGACTCGGCGCAGATTCCATTTGCAGAGATTTTTAAATGGTTAGATCAAAGCCAATATACAGGTTACATCGCGGCTGAATACCGACCACGAAGCAACTCATCACATTCTTTTGCGTGGAAAGACAAATACTTCCCTCATTTAGCCAATGGTCAATGACGTGTTGATTTGAAATTCATCAACAAAACCGCTATATTAGAACATGTAAAATTGTCAGGAAATCATACCCTCTATGAATTTAGAACCATCGCCCAGCGCTTCTAATTCTCACGATCTCGCAAATATCAAAGATGTACAAGCTTGTTTAGCTGTTGTACGTGAAGCACTTGAAGATGTAAAAGCCAAAGATATTGTTGAACTTGATATCAAAGCAATCAGCAACGTAGCAGATGCGATTGTTATTGCGAGCGGTACTTCAACTCGTCACATTAAGTCTCTTGCAGACAACGTGGCAGAAGAAGCACGTAAAGCTGGATTCCGCCCTATCGGTGTTGAAGGCGAACGTGATGCAGAATGGATCCTGATTGATCTCGGTTTTGTAGTGGTACATGTGATGTTACCTACAGCACGTAAATTCTATGATTTAGAAAGCTTATGGCGTACAGCTCCAGAAACTGTAGCTTAAGCTTCCAGAAAAAAGCGACCTAAATAGGTCGCTTTTTTTATCCCTTGATTTCATACACGGACAATCAGCTTCATGGTGTTTTACCCCCCTACACTAAAGCAGTTGGTGTAAATCCACCTCAGGATAGTTGGCTTTAATTTTCAGCTTGGTTTGTGCATAAACTTGGTCCGCACGCATCGGTCCATAAAAGTCACAATACACTTCATAAATGCTTGTTAAAACTTTGGCATAACTGGTCAAGGGCAAAAACTCGACAAAACTCGCCGTATTAATTTGTGCATTTGCTGCAATTGCCAGCCCAATTTCTTCTAATTGCTCAATCACATCTTGGATGAAATCAGCTTGATCTTTAGACTTCACCGTCAGCATGACTGACTCGATAAAGCCTAAAAAAGCTTCGCTAATGGTCTCTGCAATGAGCTCGTCTTCTTGCTCCTGCTCCTGCGGTTTTTCAACCCTTAACAGTTCCTGCTTTTCTAAGGTAGATAACTCATACAAGACTTGCTTCAGCATATCTTTACGATAAAAGCGAAGCTCCTCTGTGGTACAGATATCATTTAAGAAGCGATTCAAGACAAATGACGGTTTCATGCTGTACTGCTGCTCCCAGTGCCGTAGCGCACTGTCGAGTAACGTCCCATGAATAAATTGTTGTAAGCCTTTTTCTAAAGCTTCGCGGCGTTGTGCCAAATTTAACAGTTCGGTGCTCATTGCTTTACTCCTGTTAATGACGCTTGGTCATATCATCCGTTTCAAAAGTCACATCTTTTTGAAACTCGGGATAAGACAATTCAGCATGTTCGGTATAATCCAAACCACGTTGTTCATGTTGCTTACTCACACGTAAGCCACCCAACAATTTGTCCAAGACCTTAAATACAATGAACGCAACGCCAAAGCCCCATAAAAAGGCTGCAATCACCCCAAGCCCTTGTATCGCGATGACATCGCCATTAAACATATTATTTTCAAGGAAGATCCCTGCAGCCAATGTTCCCCATGCGCCACAGAAACCATGTACCGTCACCGCATCCACCACATCATCCAATTTCATTTTTTCCATGAGCATTGGTAGGAAGGTCACCATAACACCTGCACATAAACCGGTGATGACCGCATACAGTGGAGACATCGTTGCACAGCCTGCCGTAATGGCAACTAAACCACCCAGTGAGGCATTGATCGTGCTGCGGATCAAAATGGCTTTAGATCGGATGAGACAGAGCAACATATATGCAACCGCTGCAGCACACGCTGCAAGGTGCGTATTTAAAGCAATACGTCCTACGCTGACATTGGCATTAATGGTCGAGCCTGCATTAAAACCAAACCATGCTAACCATAAAATAAAACCACCTAATGCCACTAATGGTAAGTTATGCCCCGGTAAATAATGGCTTTGCCCATTGCGTCCAAATCGTCCCAAACGTGGACCCAATACGATAATGCCCGCTAAGGCCACCCAGCCACCCATCGAATGCACCACGGTCGAACCTGCAAAATCGATAAACCCGAGTGCTTTTAACCAACCGTCTCCGCCAAATAAACTGCCCCATGCCCAACTACCAAAGAGAGGATAAATCAAACCGGATACAACGGCCGCACTCACCACATAAGCGACAAAATGAATCCGCTCTGCCATTGCACCACTGGCAATAGTGGTTGCCGTTGCAGCAAACATCATTTGGAAAAATAGGAGGTTCCAGTGCCAATCATCCAGTTGATCGGGTGCAAAATGACTTAAGCCAAACCAGCCCGTCGTATTTACCCCAAACATCAGACCAAAACCCACCAACCAAAACACCAGACCACCCAAGCAGGCATCCATGTAGTTTTTCATGAGTACGTTCACGGTATTTTTACTGCGAACTGAACCACTTTCGATCATGGCAAATCCAGCTTGCATAAAGAACACCAAGATGCCGCCCAGTACCACCCAAATACTGTCGAGTGAAATACGAATTTCTTGAATATTACTGGCGATTTGCGGGTCAACTGCCCATGCAGTCGATGTCAGGACACTCAGAAATGGTGCCATCAAGTATGTTTTTTTCATGATTATTCCCCCAAGAATAACCATGCTGTGCAAAAAGAATACCAAATTTCAGACAATTAATTATTTTTCAATGCATTGCGTCACAAAATAAGTTCGCGACAATATTTTGAATCACTGAGATTGAATTTAATGAAATAAAACAGCGCATCAATCTGCACCTTTGTTTCAAAACACGCATCAATTTGATTCAAGCACCTGATGCGTTAAATATTTGTGCACTTTTAGTGTGAAGCATCAATTAATCAAAAGCGAAGAAAATAAAAGCAAAGAAAACAAAAAACCACCCGAAGGTGGTTTTAAATCTTCCTCAATCCCGCTTTATCACAGCGGGACTTTGGCAATATGAATTAATGACCGCCGCCATTAATGGCTTTTGTCATATCTTCCACAACTTTCTTCGCATCACCGAAGATCATCATCGTTTTATCGTTATAGAACAAGTCATTATCTAGACCTGCGTAGCCTGTAGCCATAGAACGTTTGATCACCATAATGGTACGTGCTTTATGCGCTTCAAGGATTGGCATACCGTAAATTGGAGAACTTGGATCGTCTTTTGCCGCTGGGTTCACCACGTCGTTCGCACCAATCACCAGTACTACATCTGTTGCTGGGAAGTCTGAGTTGATCTCGTCCATTTCAAGAATGTCTTCATATGCAACGTCAGCTTCAGCTAAAAGTACGTTCATGTGGCCCGGCATACGACCTGCCACAGGGTGAATCGCAAAACGAACTTTTACACCTTGCTCTTTTAAGATTTCACACAATTCTTTCACGGCATTTTGTGCACGACCTTGCGCCATACCATAACCAGGTACGATCACCACGCTGTCCGCATTTGACATCAAGAAACCAGCATCGTCTGCAGAACCTGAACGGTGATTACGCTGTGCTTTTTCACCATTATCCGCTGCAGCTACTGCTGTACCACCCATTGCACCACCAAACAAAACGTTGATGATTGAACGGTTCATGGCTTTACACATGATGTAAGACAGAATTGCACCTGATGAACCAACCAGTGAACCTGCAACAATCAGCATGTTGTTTTCAAGCGTGAAACCAATCCCTGCTGCAGCCCAACCTGAGAACGAGTTCAGTAGCGATACCACCACTGGCATATCACCACCGCCTACTGGCGCAATCCATACCCAACCAAATGCAAGTGCAAGAACAGTCATTGCCCAGAAAGCATTCATGTTGCCTGTGGTAAAGAAGTAGATACCACACGCCAACATCGCTAGGAAAATTAAAGCTTGAACAGGTTTTACCCATCCACCTGAAATGGTTTTTGCCCATTTCTTCGCAGCCAATTTACCGTAAGCAAATACCGACGCTGTGAAGGTAATCGCACCCACGAAACAGCCTACAAACAATTCAAATAAATGAACTTTGCTCATGTGGGCATGTTCTACACCCGCTGCTGTTAATACCGCTTCATTCTCCGCGAATGCCGCAGTCAATTGGTTGTTATGTAGAATCGCAGCGATCGCAATCAGTACCGCAGCCAAACCGACCAATGAGTGCATCAGTGCCACAGTTTCAGGCATTTGCGTCATTGGAACTGTTTTTGCACGTGCAATACCAACGACCGCACCCAACACCATTGCACCCACAATCATCCAAATCACTGGATGATCTGCGACAAAGAATGTGGTGATTACAGCAATTGCCATTGCGATCATGCCATAACGGTTACCTTGAATCGCAGTTTTTGGACCAGACAAACCACGCAACGTTAAGATAAAAAGAACGGCACCAATCAGGTAGAACCAATCCGCATATTCTTTAATGAATTCCATGGATTAACCCTCTTTTTTCTTTTGCTTAGGTTTGAACATTTCAAGCATACGTGCAGTCACCGCAAAGCCACCAAAAATGTTGATACTTGCTAGGAAAACGGCAATCGCACCTAAAATACTCACTACGTTAATGCTTTGGAACTGTACGCTTGCATCCACAATACCTGGGATACCAACGGTTTGAATCATCGCACCAACGATAATGATCGATGACAAAGCATTGGTTACAGCCATTAATGGTGTGTGTAGCGCAGGTGTTACCCCCCAAACCACGTAGTAACCAACAAAGATTGCCAAGACAAAAATAGTAATCGTTTCAACCATGATGATTCTCCTTAACCACGTTTCAGCAGCACTTGGCCGCCATGAGTGACAAGTAGTGCTTTTTGAATTTCTTCTTCAGGGTTAATTGCGAAGTTCTTTTCGCTATCAAACAGGGTTTCAATGAAATTCAAAACGTTACGTGCATACAGTGCCGACGCTTCAGTCGAAACTGTTGAAGGAATATTTGGAATACCGAGAATTTTCACGCCATTTGCAGTCACAACATTTTCGCCGCAAACAGAACCTTCAACGTTACCGCCAGTTTCAACCGCCATATCTAAAATGATTGAGCCCGGTTTCATTTTGGCAACGGTTTCTGCTTTGATTAAACGTGGTGCATCACGACCCGGCAATAATGCAGTCGTAATCACGATGTCAGCATTCGATACGGCTTTATCAACAATAATCGCTTGGTCGCGAATGTAGTCTTCACCCGGCATCCAGCCATAACCATTTTTCGCAGCATCAGCTGCTTTTTGTTGCTCTTCTGGTGACATTGGTACGTCTAACCATTTACCACCCAAAGATTCAACTTGGTCACGTGCTGTAGGACGTAAGTCAGTTGCTTCAACTACGGCACCTAAACGTTTCGCTGTTGCAATGGCTTGTAATCCTGCAACACCTACGCCCATGATCACAACACGTGCAGGTTTTACGGTACCTGCTGCTGTCATCAGCATTGGGAACATACGTTGATATTCAGCCGCAGCCAAAAGCACAGATTTATAACCTGAAAGGTTGGCTTGAGATGAAAGTACGTCCATGTTTTGCGCACGAGAAAGGGTTCGTGGCAAAAGTTCCAATGCAAATGCAGACACGTTTTGTGACGCAAATTGGTCAAGTTCGGTGTTGCGGTAAGGGTCAAACATCCCCACAACGGTGGTACCCGCTGTGAGTTTTTGAATTTCGTCACCTTTAGGCGCACGAACTTTCAAAATCATTTGACTACCGGTATAGGCATCATCCGTAATTTTGGCACCAACTTGTTCATAGGCACTATCGATGTAAGCAGCGTTTACCCCTGCTCCACGTTCAATAACGACGCTATGACCAGCGCTGATCAACTTCTTTACTGTTTCAGGCGTCGCAGCGACGCGATTTTCACCGACAACAGTTTCGGCTGGAATTCCGATCTGCATGAGCGTTCCTCAAGCTAATTTTTCTTAAGTAAACATCGCAATCCGCGATGTCTCCCCTCAGGATGTGTTTTTGTACAATTTTTGGATTCTAATTGAACTTTTTTAAAATACTACCCAATATTTATTTAATAAATACCCATATTTTGAACTCATGATTCATGAAAAGAATAGTGCGATATTTCATTTATTCAGTTTTATTTGTCGATTTATTACTCATTTTTATCCTATTTATAACTTTTTAATATTACTTAAGACCAAAAACATAAATAATTTCGCTGGTTTTAGTGCAGATTGTTTCACTGCGTTGATCATTGTGACATTTTCATTCAACACAGAATGACCTGAACGTGTCGTGAAAAATCGACTTAAGTCAGGTAAAGCCACTCTTTCATTCAGACTGCATCAGCTCGTTGACTCATTTGACAGTTTTGACGTGCTGACCTGCATTGAAAACTGACTTTTTTTCTGCCACAGTCTCGTCAAATCGGTCAGCTTGAATATCCGATGGATTTTTGCGCACATTTCGGGTTTATTGAGATCTTGCTCTCCCCACCTGATGCTTCGCCTTAACTTAGAATTGCCTTTTTTAGCTAAAAAAATAATTTTTTGAATATTTAGCATCATGATATCGCTACTGACTTTCTATCCCAAAAAAACACTATTGCACCATTTATGTGCAATTTTCACCTTAAATGTTTCAGCCTGATATATTTGACCTGCCGAGTCATGTTGAGATTAAAAAATTCAAAACCAAATTGGTCATTTCTTCCACTGTTTTTCATGTTTGATCTAGCAATCCCTTATGCATAAAGGAATAAGTACTATTCTTTTTTTGCATTTTTACTCACACGATGCATTTTTTATAATCAAAATGACAGTTCAAACTTGTCGGAACAATGCTGTCGAATTCGTTCAGTCGTCATGAGGCACACCTTAACTTATGTCAAGAAACCTTAGTCCGCACTTCATCGGTGCAATTTTTGCGCTGATTGCTGCCTTCTTGTTTAGTACCAAAGCGATCTTTATTAAGCAAGCCTATGCACTTTCTCCTCTTGTCGATGCCACTGTCCTCATGGCTTTACGCATGATGAGTGCATTGCCGTTTTTCTTGGTCATTGCATGGCTGAGTCGATGTTCCTATCAAACGATTCAACGAAAAGATTGGGTGCTCTTGCTCATTTCCGGTTTAATCGGCTATTACTTTTCGAGTTGGCTCGACTTCCGTGGCTTGATGTATATCAGTGCTTCGCTTGAACGAATTATTCTTTTTCTGTACCCCACATTAACTGTACTGGCTTCCGCTGTTTTATTCAAAAAGCCACTGAGTTTTAAAACCATCCTTGCCCTGATTTTAAGTTATGGCGGGACAGTGTTAGTGATGCTACAAGAACAAAATGCCACACCACATGATCAGTACTTTTGGCTCGGATGTAGTTTGGTTTTTGCCAGTGCCGTGCTATTTGCAATTTACTTATTACTCACGCCAGGCCTCATGCAAAAGTTTGGTTCTTTACACTTTACCGGTCTAGCTCTGAGCATTGCCTGCATTGGGACGATTATTCATTTTCTATTTGCAACACCACAGCCCATTGCCTTGCTTCAACAACTCCCGAGTCAAGTCTGGCTGTATGGTTTAGCGCTCGGACTATTGGTTACCGTACTTCCAACCATTTTGATGATGCAAAGTATCGTCCGACTCGGGGCAGCACAATCGGCCATGATTGCCTCTATCGGGCCCATTTTAACGATTTTACTGGCCGTCGCGTTGTTGAATGAACATTTAAACCTATGGCAATGGGTCGGTTGCGGTCTGAATATGCTGGGTGTCTTGATGATCAGTCTCAGTAAGAAATCCTAATCGCGAGCTTGGATACTATTCACAGAGAAACACTTTAAGACCTGTTTGATTTTCCTTATAGTGACCACAACAGCGTGGCAGCAAATTCTTTGCATACGCTTCCGCCCAAAATCTGGACAATTTATGAAAGCCTCGATCGACATTAGCAATGATAAAACCCTGTTGTGGCTTATGGCTGCTGCATGTGGTTTATGTGCGGGTGCCAATTATTATTGCCAACCTTTAGTGGCTTCCATCCAACAAAGCTTTCAAATTTCACAATCAGAAGTGGCGCTAACCGTCACTTTCGCGCAAATTTCTTATGCTTTGGGTCTACTGTTTATTGTGCCGATTGGCGATATTGTGAATAAAGCCAAATTTATTCCACTGCTCATGCTTGGAGCGACTGTGGGTTTAGCCCTCTGTGCTTTTTCAACCAATCTATACATGCTTTGGGCAGGAACCATTATCACCGGGCTATTTTCAGTGGCTGCTCAGGTCCTCATCCCTTTGGTCACGGTTGCGATTCGACCTGAAAAAATTGGGGCAGTTGTTGGCTTTTTAATGAGTGGGTTATTGGTCGGCATTCTGTTATCAACCAGTCTCTCTGGCTTATTGTCCTATCTGTTTCATTGGAAATCGATTTACATCCTCAGTGCTCTATTGATGTTGGTATTAGCCGTCTTACTCAAAAAACGTTTGCCCGTGGTCAGCATCACACGGATGCCCTACAGCCAAGTTTTCCAATCCATGGGCGCATTACTCAAACATGAGCCACGGTTAATTTTCCGATCTCTGATTGGGGGCTGTGTCTTTGCCGCGATGAGTATGCTGTTTTCCACCATTGCCATGTTACTGACTGAGCCACCTTTTCATTTGGCAGATGTTTGGGTCGGTGTTGTAACGTTAGTTGGTGTGTTTGGTGCCCTATCAACACAATGGATTGGGCGTTGGGCGGATTTGGGTTTCAACCGAAAATTAACCTGGCTCGGTTGTAGCATCTTAGCCCTGAGTTGGGGACTGCTGTATTTGGGTGGATCATCACTTGCCTTTTATATTTTGGGCTATGGTCTAATCAACCTCGGTTTGGCAATGGTGCATAGCTGTAATCAAAATATTATTTTCCAACTCAACCCGATTGCACGATCTCGAATTAATTCAATTTACATGACTTTTTATTTTGTCGGTGGTGCATGTGGTTCAGCTTTGGGCGTATTTGCATGGCATCATGGCGGCTGGACCACCACCTGCATGACAGGGATTGCCTTAGTCATTGTTGCTGGATTTTTTGTATTGATCGATCAACTCTATACTGCGCGGCAATTAAAATATCCACAATGAGAAGTATTCATCACCGCAATAAAGCCACATTACTGTGGCTTTATTTTTGCAAATTAACTGACCTGCACCACGGGATAAAAGGGTTTGCCTAAATCCAAGGTTTCTGCATTTTCCAAAAGAATCACCATAAACACCGGTAAGAGTGCCGACAGTATTGTGCAGCCATCTTGAAGCTGTTTCCGATTGACCGAACTTTTATAGGTCGCGCCTCCATGAACCATTTGATTGCGTAGCGTATACATGCGATTGAACAGCACCATTAAAATATCAACGGAATCTTTTTCTTTAAGCGCGCGTAGTACTTTCTGTTTTTCATGCGCCAAGCCCTCTTTGCATGCGTCATGGCTAATTTTTTGATTTTGATAATCCCAAAAACCCTGATAAACATAGGGATTATCCAAAAACAACCGTATCGGCTGACTAAAACGCTCCCATAAAATATTATAGATTTTATGCTCTGCATCCTTTTGGCAAATCACATATAAAAACTGCCTTAAGCTTTGCTTGTCCTGAGCAATCTGTAAATCTTGTGCGTATATTGCGTTGAAGGACACCCACAAACTGATAAATTGCAAATCGAGATCATCTTGAAGATCAATCGACTTTTTCAGCCAACTTAAACCTCGATGAATGCGTAAATTAAATTGGTCGGTATGTTCCGACTTTTTACTTTTGAATATTTCTTCAAGTAGCATCATGCCTGCTAAATTCCAATGGATAATTCGTTTATTTTTCTACCATTTGAACTTAGCGCAATTGTTTACCGGCATGCAATCAAAATATCTCTGTATTCAAATATTTGGTTTCATCTTGTGTGAGATAGGTATAACGTTCTAACAGATCATTTTCATCAAAAATCAATTCATAGGACATTTTATTTCCATTAAAAACGGATTCGGCAGGTGTTCCTAAAAGTTCCCATAACCCCACGGTCGCCACATCTGCAGCACCATGCCAAAATGCACGTCCGACTTTACTGGCAGTCGAATAACCTTGGGTAAAGGTATAAATTTCATAGCGTTTGCCATTTTTATATTCAGAGGTGATTGGTGCGCCAAATTCAGCAATCACCAAGTTACGAGATAACCCTTGTTGAATCATTTCGGTATTTTTCTTGTTTGGCTGCTTGCTTGCCATGACAACTGAACAGCCTGTTGTGCCTGACAATGTGAAAACCAACGCTATTCCTAAGCAGGTTTGTTTCATCATGTGGTATTCCCCAAATTCTTCACATTTCATTTTTAATTTTTGATTTTCATCTGCTGTTGATCTTAATTGTTTATTTCATCTTTTTCATTTTTTTATACGACTATTCGTCTGATTTTTAGAATGATTAGCGCCTGAAAGATTCACATTTATAAAGTTTCAGACTGAATAATGCTTTAAGTTCATTATTGTTCTGTTGGTGGCGATGTCGGTGGAACGAACCAGTTTTTCCAAGAACTACTGTGCCGAGTTTCAATTGCAACGGTAGGGATGAGCTCTTGCTTCAGCATTTTTTCTTGACCGACGGCTTTCGCCAACCGCGCTTTGACCGAGTGTATACACTCACGGTCTTCAAACTCACAGCGGTCAAGGCTTGAGCCACCACAGGGTCCATTGGCTAATCCTTTAGGACAGGTTTCAGGACAAATATATAAGGTTTCGCCTAAACGACATTGCCCACAACTTTCACAGCCCACGATGCCATGTTTACTGATAAATTCTGTTTGCAGCAAGGCCGCATCGGCTTTCGGCTTTTGCCATAATTTGGCCGAAAAAATATAAGATCCCGCCCCTTTGGCCAGTTTTGAACTAAAAAATAACTCATGCATGACATGCATACTTTTATATTTCAAAACCTGTTCAACTGGAGCCTTATGGTTATTTGCGCCCGTCGGGTGGAAGTTCACATCAACACTAGAGCGCCAAAGCATTTTCCACTCTGCTAAACATTGTGCAAACGTTAATGTAGCAAATTGCAAAATTGCTTTTTGCAACTTCTCTTGTTCTTCCGCTTTATGACAGGCCGATAAATGAACCCCTGCATAGCCCAAATGCTGACACATTAATATTTGTAAAGCGCAGCGAGCATAGACATTCTGTTCAGCTTGAATGGCGTCGCTTTGCTGTTCTTGTTGCAAAAAATTTAATACATCTGCTGAAAGCACGATGCCTGCAACTTTTTGCTTGGCCATAAAACGGGCACGGGCAAATGTCAGCGGCATGACACAAGCCAATACAGGCACACATGGATAATATTGCTGCATATAGCGTTGGTAACTGTTCAACACATCCATGTCAAAGCCCAACTGTGTAATCACATAGTCAGCGCCAGCTTGAATTTTTTTATTCAGTTTAAAATACTGCGCATCCTTTTCTGCTTCTGCATATTTAAAAGGATTAAATGCCACTCCTAAATAAAACCCACCAAAGTCTTTGGCTGCCATGACTTGATTGACCGACTCTAAATAGCGACTCCGTAAACTCGGATCACTTGCCCCATTCTGATGTTGCTTGAGCTTATCGCCACTGAGTAAAAGTAAATTCTCTACCCCCTGCTGCTGAGCATCTTTCAGAAAAGTTTGAAAGTCTGAGATATCTCGACCTTTACCCGAATAATGCAGAATTTTTTCAATGCTTTGAGGGTAGTCATGCATTGCTTCCAGAGGAGCAATATCTGTGTCACTTTGCACTCGGTCAGCCAATGACATGCACACAGGAAAGCCTGCAAATGTCGTTGGGACACAATGCGGTTTTTGCGTCGTTAGATATTCAAACGAGATACAAAACTGGCGTTGCAATAGATATTGGGAAAATAAAGACATAAAGGCAGGCAGTTAAATCTGCTGAGAAACCATACAATAAAGTTTATAAAATTATAGATTAATCACATAAAAATTTAAATTACTTAAGCCACACTTCCGACTCTTTCTAGCCTGACCTTGAATTCGTCACGCTAGCAAGACCATGTCCCAAACCACAATTTATGCTAATATTGCGCGCGTCTTGAAATGCGGTTTTTTTCATCGTATTTCGGACTGCTTTTGTAATTTTTTCACCATTTTCCATTTCGTTCTTCCATCTTGTTCTTTTAAGGCGTGTTTTTTTAATGACTGATCTCCAACCCATTGAAAATAAACTTCAACCACGAATCAGTGTTGCGCCAATGATGGATTGGACGACTCGTGACTATCGTTTCTTTGCACGCTTATTTAATCCCAATGTGATTCTCTACACCGAGATGGTCACCACAGGCGCGATTTTATTTGGCGGTGCGAATCGTCATTTGGACTATAACAACGAAGAACACCCGATTGTGTTACAGCTAGGCGGTTCAAATCCTAAAGATTTAGCGACCTGTACCAAGATGGCACAGGACTGGGGCTATGATGAAGTGAACCTCAATGTCGGCTGTCCGAGTGACCGCGTTCAGAACAATAAAATTGGCGCATGCTTGATGGCAGAGCCTGATTTGGTTGCAGAATGTATTGCTGAAATGCGAAATGCTGTTGATATTCCAGTGACCGTGAAACACCGCATCGGGATTGATGACATGCAGTCTTATGAAGAAATGCTGCATTTTGTTGATACGGTTGCAAAGACTGGCTGTAACAATTTTATCGTGCATGCTCGTATTGCCCTGCTGCAAGGTTTGTCGCCAAAAGAAAACCGTGATGTGCCACCTTTACGTTATGAAGATGTTTATCGTCTGAAACAAGAACGTCCAAATTTATTGATCGAAATTAATGGCGGGGTGAAAACCTTTGCTGAAACACAGCAACATTTACAACATGTTGATGGCGTGATGATTGGCCGTGAGGCTTATCACAACCCGTACTTATTGGCTGAGATCGGTCAGCTTTGGAATCTCGAATTACCTAACCGTTTCGATATTATCGATCAAATGCTGCCATATATTGCGAAACGCATGGAAGAAGGTGCACCTCTTTCTATCATTACCCGTCATATTTTAGGTTTATTCCAAAACCTACCGGGTGCTCGAAAATGGCGTCAGGCTTTAAGTGGTGGCAATGCCAAAACCTTTGCCGATGTGGAAAATGCCATCCAAAATATTAAGGATGCAATGCAACGTACAGAAGACTATTTACGTGATCATCCTAAAGTCGTTTTAGAAGATTAATCTTCTAAAAGTAAAAGCCCGCTATTTTGCGGGCTTTTTTATTTTCATGCCTCACAAAGTACGTGTTTAACAACATCGTCACAACTCAGCTAAATCAACTAAACAGTCACATCATTGCTCAATGACTATTGACCGTAATGTTCCCTTTGGGAAAAGGTTCATCATCATAGCCAGTCCATTGATAATCGGATGGATCTTCTTCCTCACGCAAACCCACGTAACTCTCAGGCGTCGATGTAACAGGTTCAATTTCCTCGGTTGGTTGTTCCAATTCTTCAACCAAATGATTCAACTCTTGATCTAACTGCGCCTGATATTTTGCAATTTCAGCTTCGTCAATGAAGGCAAATTGTTCTTCATCTATTTTCCATGCATAGCCTTGCAAATCTTTGTAAATCTCAACCAAAACAGTGTAAGGCTGACCATCGTATTGCAACGTCGCCTGAGCCTTAAAGCTTAATCCCTTACGCTCTAATACTTTTATATTTTGAATCCGTAAATGGTACTGCCGATAATCTGGATTCTGATCAAACTCGTGCTGCATCTGCTGCTCAATCTGCCGAGATAATTCATCTGTCGAGACAAAATAACTACAACCAGCCAAACTCAACAGTAAAAAAATGGTGAGCCATCGAAACATATTGCATCCCCCATGATGCATTTATTCTTGATGAAAAAGTCAGACCGATCACAGATTCCGATCCAAACATTCCTCATTGTTTGCTTCATAATAGCCAATAAAACACACAGTACAAGCCAAATTATCAAGATTTCTCAATTTTATATTTAATTTTGATATCAATCACTTAAATTATATTTTTGCTGTTTTAAAACACTGACAGCCTTGGTCTATTGCTGACATATTTTTGTTGAAAATGACCATTTTGGTAGTGGTTTCCTAGCCTTCATATTTTCAATATGAAATCGATCTTATTGTAATTTATTCAATATAGAGCCTTAAACAAAACATCATAAATGCGCCATAAAAAAATCCCCGAACATTGCGGGGATTTTTAAGGCATCAACTGAAATTATTCATCGTCCGTTTCAGGCTCATGATTTAGCGCATCATGTATGGCTTCCACCAATTGCTGTGCAATTTCTTGTTTTGACGCCTTCTCTAAATCACGCTTTTCCATTTGATATTGATCGGCGAAGAACACGGTCATGGCATTTTCGTCTGAAGCAAAACCAATGTCTTTACGTGAAACATCATTGCACGCAATCATATCGAGTTTTTTAGCCACAAGCTTACCTGCGGCATACTCCTCGACATTGCGTGTCTCGGCAGCAAATCCAACCATAAATGGACGTTTTGACTGCTGCGCAATCGTTGCAACGATATCTGGGTTTTTAATTAATGCCACATTGAGTTCATCACCAGCTTTTTTGATTTTATGCTCTGCAACTTCTGCCACGCGATAATCCGCAACAGCTGCTGTTGCAATAAAAATATCACAGCCTTCATCTAACATTTGCAGACTGGTCTCTAACATTTTAATTGCAGACTGCACATTAATCCGTCGTACACCATTTGGTGTATCTAAACTTACGGGTCCTGCGATCAGCGTTACTTTAGCCCCAGCTGCATAACAAGCCGCTGCCAGTGCGAAACCCATTTTACCTGTGCTGTGGTTGGAAATATAACGTACAGGATCTATCGACTCACGTGTAGGACCAGCTGTAATCGCCACATGCTTGCCTGCAAGCATGCCAAATTTTTCAGCAATAGCTCGCTGTGCTTGATGAAAATAGGCCGTCACTTGATCTGCTAGATCTTCAGGCTCAGGCATGCGTCCTAAGCCCACATCTCCACATGCTTGAGAACCGGCATCGGGCATGATCACATGTACGCCATCTTCAACCAGTGTATTTAAATTACGCTGTGTCGCTTTGGCTGCCCACATTTGCTGATTCATTGCTGGGGCAACCCAGACCGGCGCTTTTGTCGCAAGATAAAGTGTCGAAAGAAGATCATCTGCTAACCCCCCCGCAAATTTTGCCAGCGTGTCGCAACTTGCAGGAGCAACCAATACCAAATCAGCCCAACGTGCCAATTCAATATGTCCCATGCCCGCTTCTGCTTCGGGATTGAGTAATTCGGTATGTACAGGGTTGCCTGAAAGCGCCTGAAACGTTAGCGGGGTCACAAAGGCTTGCGCACCTTGAGTCATCACCACGCGCACATCAAATCCGGCATCTTTTAACCGACGGACAAGAATGGCACTTTTATAGGCTGCGATACCACCAGTGACACCTAAAAGAATATTTTTTGTGGGCATTACACTTAAATCAAAGCTCACGAACAGGCTACCTATCTGTTGCAGTGGCGCTCACAATAGCATTAAATATGCACTGACCCAAGAATCTGCTGTGAAAAAGCCGATTGACTGATAATAAAAAAGTCTAAGAATAATGAATAATTCAATTAAAAATTGGCCTGAACAAGAGCGCCCACGTGAGCGCCTGATTCAACAAGGCGCACAAAGTTTATCCGATGCTGAGTTACTGGCTATTTTCCTACGCTCTGGTTCCCAGCAGCATTCTGCTGTCGAGCTCGCACGACTCCTGATCCAACATTTTGGCCAGTTGCAAGCACTGATGGATGCTTCACTTGAGGATTTACGCCAGTTTCATGGCATTGGAAACAGTAAATATGCGCAGCTCATGGCAGTAAAAGAACTCGGCAAACGCTATGTGAGTCAACATTTTCAAAATGAAGCCTTAGAATTGCAACATTCTGAACAATTACAAAATTTTCTTCGCTTTGAATTTTTATCGGAACGTCAAGAAGTCTTTGGCGTGCTTTGTCTAGATGCGCATTTAAGAAAAATAAACTTTAAAAAACTTTTTTATGGCAGCCTCAATACCTGTGAAATTTCCATCAATCAACTGCTGCGTTATGTCATTTCTGAACACGCCAGCAGTATTGTCATTGCACATAATCATCCTTTCGGTCGTGCAGAACCCTCTGCTGCCGATCTGGAATTGACTCGACTCATTCAGCAGGCTTGTCAGCTGGTGGAAATTCGACTGATCGATCATTGCATTATCTCCACAGAAGGGAGTTTTTCCTTTGCTGAACATGGCTTGCTCCAAGCACACTCATCTGCATCAAACAGTTATTGACAAGTGCTTGAGCAAACCCGAAGATCATCATAATTTTTTAAAACTAGAAATTATCATTCGAACATGATCGTCCGTGACCAACCGAGTATTTTTAAACTGCTATTTTCTTGGCGAGGAACGATTTTACCTAAGGTTTTACCACCGCTCGGGATCGTTATGTTGCTGTCTGCCATTGTGGGCGGCTTATCCTATGTCGATATCTTCCATTTTACCGAATTTCCTTTGGTCGGCTTTACCCTAATTGGTGTCGTGCTGTCGATTTTCTTAGGCTTTAAAAACTCAGCCTGCTATGACCGTTGGTGGGAAGCTCGGCGTTTATGGGGCATTTTGATTGCCAATGCACGCCATTTTGACCGTGACTGCCGTTTACTCAGTCAAGGCCGTCGTGAACGTGTGATCCAACATGTGATTGTGTTTGCCAATGTTTTGCGTGACCGACTCCGCCATCAAACCGCCAACCCCACTGAACTAGTTGAAACCAGCGGCATGAGCGCGAATGCCATCACTCAGTTATACCAACAAGCCAATGCACCGCAGTACACGTTGAGTTTGATTCAATGGGAGCTAATGCAGGCGCTTAAAGATGGTGAAATTTCAGATATTATTTATACCCAGATGAATCAGCATGTGATGGAACTCAGCACCGTACAAACAGGCTGTGACCGGATTGCCACCACGCCATTACCGTTTGCTTATTCGGTCTTGCTGAATCGAACCGTTTATTTTTTCTGTTTTGTCTTACCCTTTAGCTTGGGCTCTACTTTAGGTCTCGCAACCCCCCTTTTGGTCGGAATTTTAGCCTATACCTTTTTAGGCTTAGATGCGCTGAGTTCAGAGATTGAAGAGCCCTTCGGTACACAAAGCAATGACCTTCCATTGGACTCGATGGTGCGTACTATTGAAATTGAATTACTTGGGACTTTAGGAAAACCCACCCCACCACCGATTCAAGCCAAAGATCATAATTTACTGTAATTGATCAATGAGTCTAAACCCTCGCTTACATAGCTTTGTCGTACACTTTTTTTGGTATATCGAAGATATGTAAGTGAGAGCATTTAAGCAAAGCTCTCCCAGATTCCAACTTGCCCTTCTTTCACTCGAGGGATGTTGCCGAGTTTAATCCATGGCATATTGTCACCATGAAAATCACTCCCAACAGAAACTTTTAAGTTAAAGGCAGCAATCATACGATCCACCATTTGACGAGTCGATAATGGCTCAATTGCCGGTGGTAATTCCACTGCATCACCGCCCGCTTCAGCAAAGATTTCAATCAAATAACGAATATTGGTCGCAGATAAATCATATCGCGTTGGATGCGCCAACACTGCAAAGCCACCACTGGCATGAATCACCTCAATGGTCTCAACAAGACTTGGACCTTCAAATTTTACAAAAGCTTTTTTGCCTTCTTTAATATATTTATCAAAAGCTTGTTGTGGACGTGAAACTACCCCCTTTTCCACCAAAGTTTTGGCAATATGGGTACGTGTTACCCGATCTGGAATATGTTCGACCTTGGCAATCACATCGCTATAAATATCTTGACCAATTAACGGTATCAGTAAGTCACAAATCTGCCGAGCACGTTCCGCTCGAATACGCTTTTGATCCATCAATAAGGCTTGTATGGGCGCAGGATTTTGCATATTTAAAGCGACGATATGCACACCATAACTTTTTTTGGTCGCAGGTCTCGACCACTGGCTGGAAATCTCCACGCCAGAGATTAATTGCAGCTTTAATTCATGAGCGACTTGCTCTGCTGCCAACAATCCGTCCATCGTATCGTGATCAGTCAAAGCCAGCGTATGAATTCCAATAGCACTTGCGGCCTGCACCAAAGCCTCTGGTGACAAAGTACCATCAGAAATATTACTGTGTGTATGTAAATCTACGCCTTGCATCTCTATACTATGTCATTTATTTGATCAGATTTAGATACTCTAACATGAAAGCACTTTTAGACTTTGTGCCACTCATTATTTTCTTTTATTTATATAAAACTGTAGATCCAAAAGATACGCAGCACCCATTATTACAATTAATTGGTTCTGCTGGGGGTGTCGATAACAATAACATTCTTGTGGCAACATCAGGTCTCATCATTTCCATGCTTGTGGTTTATGGTGCATTGTTTGTCATGCAAAAATTCCGTCTAGATAAACAACAATGGATTGTGTTGTTCATGACCGTGATTTTTGGTGGTATTACCCTGATGCTAAGCGATGATTTTTATATTCGGTTAAAAGCCGTTTTACTGAACTTAGTGTTTGCTGGGGCGTTTTTACTTTCTCCACTGTTTAGTAAAGATAAGAAACCACTCATCGAACGTTTATTTGGTCCAGTCTTAAATTTAACCGCTGTCGGTTGGAAACGATTGAACTATGCATGGGCTGCAATGTTCGTGGTGATGTCATGTTTACACACCTTTTTCGCTTATTTGTTTGCAGACGGAAAATATTGGGGTGAATTCACTGCTTTTGGTGACATGATCGTGATGTTTTCCTTTATCATTATTCAGTTTATTGTATTACGTAAATACTTTAAGACCTCAGAATAATCCATTCGGTCAAAAATCAGGAAAAGTCATGCCATTATTCGTCGTAAGCTGTACAGATAATGAAGGTACAGTGGAAAAGCGCCTTGCGGTTCGTCCTCAACATCTTGAACGTCTACAAAAACTTGATGATGAAGGTCGTCTGATTGTTGCAGGTGCGATGCCTAAAGATCCGGCTAACCCGCAAGCTGGTTTTTATGGCAGTACGATCATTGTCGATTTTGATAGTCGTGAAGCCCTAGACCAATGGTTGGCAGATGAACCTTTCCTCAAAGAAGGGGTTTATGGCCAAATTGATGTCAAACCATTTAACAAAGCATTTCCTAAAGGATAAGGTTCATGCGCGTCGTTGTTTCTAGTTTACTGGGCTTATCTTTAATTTGTTCAACTGCATGGGCTGAAGAACCCGCTCCTGCACCTGCTGTAGCCCCTGCTGCTCAAGCAACGACTGCAACACCTCCTCCAAATCCTGTGCCGCATACCATTCCTGCCAATAAACCGGGCATCATTAAAGTGGCGGCAACCGTCAATCCCAATGGTCAACCTCAAGATGCAAATCCATTGACCATTGAGCAATTGGCAAAAAATAAAGCGCTGCAAGATGCCAAAGTCAAAGCGATGGTCAAAGACCAATCTGTACGCTTACAACAGTTAGAAAAAGCTAACCTTGAAGCCTTGGCGCAAAACCAAGAATTACAACTTAAAAATGATAGCTTGGGCGTACAAGTACAAGTGCTGCAAAGTGAACGTAGCGCGCAGATGTTTTTATATGGTGGTACCACGCTTGGTGTTGGCGTGATTTTAGGTTTCTTGTTGGCCAGTTACGTCTATACCAAACGTCGTCGTCAATGGTAATTCGTTTTTCTACTTCAATTTAAAGGTTGCTTGAGTTTTGTCAGGTGCAATTCAGACTGCCGATCTCGATTGGCAAATGATCGATGGCATTGATATTCCAGTGTCTAGACAGTTTGGTGATGTGTATTTTTCGAAGGACAACGGCCTGCTCGAAACACGTCATGTGTTTTTAAAAGGAAATGACCTCGACACTCGCCTCGCGGCACTGACTGATTTTGAATATTTCAGTGTCGGCGAAACAGGTTTTGGTACAGGCTTAAATATTTTGGCCCTGTGGCAATTATGGCAACAGGTTCGTCCAAATAATCACAGTCATCTGCATGCCATTTCTGTAGAAAAATTCCCTTTATCTAAAGCAGACCTCATTCGTGCATTAAATGCATGGCCTGAATTACAACCTTTGGCACAGCAACTGATTGCGCAATATCCTGAACCCATTGCGGGATGTCATCGACTCAATTTTCCAGAAGAACGTTTTTCAATTGATCTTTGGTTAGGCGATGCACATGACGTTTTTCCCGTCATGGCAAAAACTGCTACGGTCAATGCATGGTTCTTGGACGGTTTTGCACCCGCCTGTAATCCTGACATGTGGGAAGAAAACGTACTCAAAAATATCGTACGTCTATCGGACATTGGGACGACCTTCGCCTCATTTAGTGTGGCAGGTGTACTGAAACGCGGCTTACGTGAGCATGGTATTACCATTACACGACCACGTGGCTTTGCGCATAAGCGTGAAATGCTCAAAGCCTTTTGGCTCGCACCTGAAAAGTTAGATGATCAATCCGTAGTTGCTGACATACCCACCTTAGACGAAAAAAAAAATTCTGAAATCACTGTAGGTCATAAGCCCCGTCAAATCGCGATTATTGGTGCTGGCATAGCTGGTTTGAGCTGTGCTTGGGCATTTGCTCAACGCGGGCATCAAGTGCGTATCTACGAGAAATCAGCACCACTCAGCGGTGGGTCGGGTAATCCTCTTGCCCTACTCAACCCTAAACTCTGTCCAATTGAACAAAGTGCTGAACATTTGATGACCTTGAGCTGGTTATATGCGCTCAAGCATTATCAAAACTTCAAGGCATTTCGTCCCTTACAGATTCACCAATCTATTTTAAAAAATAAAGCAGAGCACCTTGATTTAGCTCAAAGTTATCCTTCAGAGGTATTAGCTGCTGAAGAAGGCACGCTAAATCAATTAGCCTCAACATATCCAACCTTGCTCTTAAAACAAGCAGGTGCAGTCAGTCCACATCAGCTTCGTGACCAAATCTTGGCACATCCACACATTGAATTGTTACAAGCAGATATTCAACGCATTGAGCAACAACAAAATGGCGTTGCGCTATTTACACAGGATCAGCAGCTTCCATCTGCCGAGCATGTCATTCTCTGTGCGGCACGTGACAGTATGCAGCTACAAACAGATTATCCAGAGCTGCGTGCCATTCGTGGACAAGTCAGTTGGTTGAACAACCGCGCTCAACAAATGGATATGCATACAGCCTATAGTTATGGGGGCTATTGTATGCAACTGGATGCCGAACAGATGATTATGGGCGCGTCATTTTATCCCGGCCGTGATGACACCGACGTTCTCACTGAAGATCATGTGCATAACTATGAACTTATCCACAGTGTGTTCCCTGACTTTGCAAAAACCTTAGCACCGATTGAACAATGGCAAGGACGTGCCGCAATTCGCGCACAGACAAAAGACTTTTTCCCGGTAATTGGTGCAGTCCATGAAGATCAGCACATTTATAGCTGTAGTGGACTCGGTTCTAAAGGTTTCCTGTATGCCCCGCTCTGTAGTGAAATCATTGCCGCGTTGGTCTTAAAAGAAGCCTGCCCTATTCCAACACAGCTACTCGATAAAATTCATGCAGCACGTTTTATACGACGCGCCAAAGCCAAACAAAAAACTAAGAAGCCTTATTTTCAGGGTCAGATGCTGTCATCTCCACCTCAAAAAAATAACCTGCAATAAAAAAGCGCCTTTCGGCGCTTTTTTTGATTCGATCTCATTTCCCTTGTTCCAAAGGAAGACCGGCATCACGAGCAGCACGCGTGCCGCCCATTAAGATTACATATTCACGTGAGCTGTCAAAACCCTCTAGTAACTCTGCTGCACGTGGAGCTTTACTTCCACCACCACATAAAATGTAAATGGGTTGATCCGTTGACACCTGAGTCAGTGCATCTGATGACAATGCGTTGATCGGTCGGTTAACCGCACCTTTCACATGTGCTTCAGCATACGCACTTGCATCGCGAACATCCCAGATAATCGAGTCTTCTGGGAACTCAAATGTTGTAATTTCTTGTTTACGGATCATTGCACACTCCTTTTGATGTAAACAACACTTGGCAAATGAAGAAAACATCCCTAGCATCTCAGATATTCTTTCCCTTTGTAAAGGTCTAATCTATGCCTTCTTTTGATATTGTTTCCGAATTAGAAGTTTTTGAAGTAAATCATGCAGTTCAAAACACGCAAAAAGAAATAGCGACGCGTTTTGACTTCCGTGGTCAAGACGTTTCAATTGAGTTAAATGAGAAAAATAAGGAAATCAAAATCTCAACAGAAAGCGATTTCCAATGTGAGCAAGTGTATACCATGCTCGAAAATCATTTCTTCAAACGTAAAGTAGACATTCAAGCATTGGATCCACAAAAAATGACAGCTTCTGGTAAAAACGTCATTCAAGTGATCAAACTAAAAGACGGTCTTGACTCTGATACTGCAAAAAAAATCAATAAAGCCATTAAAGAAAGCGGCATTAAAGTGCAATCTTCTATTCAAGGCGACAAAATTCGTGTGACTGACAAGAAGCGTGACACTTTGCAACAAGTGATGGCGTTCTTAAAAGAGCAACAGTTTGGTGTGCCGCTTCAATTTAACAACTTTAAAGATTAAGGCAGCACAACTGCCATTGAGGTCAATATGGCACGTCCAAATCGTTTAAATAAACTGGTCAAAGCAAGCTCTAAATTACCGAAGGGTCTTCAGAGTCGTTTGCTCAGTCAAGCATTTGGTCGCGTCGTGCCTATGGTCGGTACCGCTAAAATTCGTTATCAACATGTCAGCCCTGAGCGTGTTGAGGTGAGCATCGCCAATCATAAGGCGATGCAAAACCATATCGGGCAAGTACATGCCTGTGCCATGGCGCTGATCGCAGAAACAGCCACAGGCTTTGTCACAGCAATGAACGTCCCAGACAGTGCCATTGTCCTGATTAAAAGCTTCAAAGTTGATTTTAAACGTCCAACCCAAGGTGGGATGAAAGCCATCGCAACGCTTACACCCGAACAGCAACGACAAATGCAAAGTACAGAAAAAGGTGAAACCGTAGTACAGGTCTTCGTCACCGATGAATCTGGTGAAGCACCGATTCAATGTGAAATGCTTTGGGCGTGGGTGGCAAAATCCGCTCTGAAAAATAAATAAATGTAAATAAAACTTACTTTTAGGTAAGTATAAGTTTTACCAAATTTCAGCAAAATCAAGACTGTTTTTTACTATTTATACGCCTTAATTCCGCTCAATATGCTTGCACGACACAAATATATTGAGCACTTTATGAAAAAAATCATTCCCCTTTCACTCATCAGCCTGGCGGTGTTTTTAACTGCATGTCAAAGTACTATTCCTGCAACGCCAACGACTCCAAATCAAGCGGCTGATAGCAATATTCAAACCAGCCAAGCAGCGGAAAATAAGAAAATCGTGATTGATTTTTATGAAGGTGTCTTTCTTAAACATCAGGTTAAGACATATGCTGACCGATATATTGGCAATCAATATATTCAACATAATCCGCATGTACCTGATGGCAAAGCGCCATTTGTCGATTACTTCACCCAATATTTTAAACAGAATCCTGAAGCAAAAAACCAGATCAAACGTGCCGCTGCCGAAGGTGATTTGGTCTATTTACATGTGCACTCTACGCAAAATAAGCAAGACCGTGGAGAAGCCATTATTGATATCTTCCGTGTTGAAAATGGCAAGATCATCGAACATTGGGATGTGCAACAGAGCATTCCTGAAACCAGTGCCAATTCAAATACAATGTTCTAAGTTTTAATTCGTGATTAATAAAAAAGCCACTCGATTGAGCGGCTTTTTATTGCATCTAACTTTAATTAAGCTTGATCAGCAGCAAATTTAGCTTTTGCATCCGCAGGAATTTGACGCTTAGCACCTTTCACATCCACAGCGACAAATGTAAACACACCTTCGGTTACGCGAATTGGATCACGTGAGCTGTCATGGCTATCCCAAACTTCAATCTGCATTTGGATAGAGGTATTACCCACTTTTAAAATTTTGGTATATACACTGATGACATCCCCGACTTTCACTGGAACAAGGAAGGTCATTTGGTTAATTGAAATCGTTGCACAGCGTCCTTGACTGAAACGCTCTGCGTGAATTGCACCGGCCAAGTCCATTTGTGACACGATCCAACCACCGAAAACATCACCACTCCAGTTGGTGTCTGCAGGCATCGCGATGGTTTGTAGGGAAAGCGTTCCTTCAGGTTTTACATGAGTTTCTGACACTTTAGCTCCTGGCGCTGACATTTATTGAGGTAGATTTAACTGCTGGTTGAGCCATTGTTGTAACTCACCAGCACGCATTGCACCACTTATTCTAGCAATTTCGTTGGTTTTATTCATCAAAACCAGTGTAGGAATACTACGAACATTAAATGCACCGCTCAATCGAGGGTTTGCTTCGGTATCAATTTTGGCAAAAACCACCTTCGGATTTGATTTTGCAACTTGTGCAAAGTGTGGCGCCATCATCTTACATGGGCCACACCATTCAGCCCATAAATCAATCAGCACAGGTAAATCACTATTGCTAATAAAGTTGGCAAAGTTCTTTTCATTCAACTCGATGGGCGCCAGTGGAATCAATGCTTGATGACATTGACCACATGCAGGTCCAACTTCGAGTTTTTCTTCAGGTACACGGTTTTTTGCACCACATTCAGGACACACAACGATCATTTAGCTGACTCCAACATGTTGATGTAAAAATTCTAATTGGGTTGCCATGGCTTTTTCAAACCATTGCCCGTGATAAATATCAAAATGTTGCATTTCCCACTCATAATACTGCACATACGGTGCAATATTGGTCGCAGTTTCTCGGCTTGATTCAATGGGAATCAAACTATCTTCTTTGGCTGCAATAAAAAGTACTGGTATGCTAATTTTACGGACATCCAAAATTGGACGATAACGAATTAACTTAAAAAAGGCCCGAGCCGGAATTTCGCCACTCCAATAAAAATCAGGATTTACAATCGATAAATAGCCCGCATAACTGTCTTCAGACTGTAAAAAACATAATCGATGTGGATCGACTACAGGCAAAGTCGTTGGGCTCATCCCAACTTTAGACCCCATATAGTCCTGACTTGATAATTTTAATGCTTTGGGTAATTGCTGTAAGGGATACAATTTTGCACTTTCAGCGCCGTCGACAAATGGGACTTGTACCATCAGCGCTTTAATATTTTTAAGCTCTGCCGCCAAACTGAGTACATAGCCACCACTCAGCGATGTTCCCCATAATACAATGCGTCTCGAATCAATCGATTTACGCTGCTGTAAATGATCAATCATGGTCCGCCAATCTTCAAGTTGAGCTTTAAGATTCACCAACTCTCTCGGACGCCCTGTACTGCCACCCCAATAACGATAATCAAACAACACGACAGCATAACCCGCTTGTACAAAGCGTTTTGCATATTGCACTAATTTAAATTGGCGTAATGCCGCTAAACCATGTGCCATGAGAATGACTGCAGGTTTTTCAACAGATTTTGGACGATAAAAGTCAGCAGCTATAACATCTTGTCCGCTTTTGACATACAGTGGTTCGACTGTATAGGCGTGCATACGCGCTCCATTGCGTTATTTTATGGTTGTAATCGCTTATAAAAATTTAAGAACATTCTGCTCAAGTTTGTGCTTAATGCTATCATAAAACATAATTCTACGAATTAAATTATGGAGTGACTCAATGAGCGAAAATGTTGGTTTTGCAGGTCAAATCGGCCCAGAACATGTAGCGCAAGTGGTTGAAAAAGGCTTTAAATCGATTATCAATAACCGCCCTGACATGGAAGGTGGTCCTGAGCAACCAACCAGTGCTCAAATTGAAGAAGCAGCTCGTACCGCTGGTTTAGATTATGTTCATCAACCGGTTGTTGCGGGTCAAATTTCTGAGCTAGATGTCCGTAACTTTGCTAATCATTTTAATGAATTGCCAAAGCCAGTTCTCATGTTCTGCCGTACAGGTAACCGTTCAAATAATCTATATCAACTAGCAAAACAGATGGATCTTTTGGATGACTAAGGCTTTCATTCAAAAAGCTATATTGATCGCAACGTGCATTTTTTCAGCACCTACATTTGCAGACAATAACAGTCAGCCCTTAAATGCAAATTTAAGTGTCTCTGGACAAATGACCACAGATAAGTTTTCAAGTTTACTCAAACAACTTAAATTTAAATCTGTAATTGTGAATCGACCAGATAATGAGGCGGGCAATGAAGTGACTGTTTTACAGTTACGAGGCATTGCGGAAAAGTCTCATGTGAGTGTTGTGTATCAACCTGTGCAAAGCGGTAAAATTTCTCAAACAGACGTGAAGGAATTTGCCAAATACTATAATGAGCTTCCTAAACCCATTTTGATGATTTGTCGCAGCGGCTCTCGTTCGACAGCTCTTTTCAATCAAGCTAAGGCTCAAGGTTTGCTCAATGAATAAATTCGTGTTTACCGTTTTATTTACAACGTTGTTGCTAACAGGGTGTAATTCTATGAATGTACGTCCAACCGTTGGTGTAAGTGTCGGGACTACACTTTAAATTCTCAGTCCCTAAAATAAAAAACAGCGCCGAAGCGCTGTTTTTTATTTTTATATTATTTAATATTTAACCAAGATGTTACGCTCTTACCGCCTGGAACACTTGAAATGATTTTTACATCATCTCCTGCTGTACAGCCTTTCAAGCGAACTGTGTAATTCACTAGGTCATTTCCATTATTTGCGAATGTACTTGGTGTTAATAAAGCCATAGTATTCGGAACGGTTAAATTTCCACTTCTAATTTCAGCTTCACAAGATAAATTTTTATAAGCGATTTCAGGAGTGCCCGTCACAGTTGATGCAATCCCCCCCTTACTCCCCATTCCAGTTGAATCAATTATTACAGCATAATCAATATTATCAATGGTTACAATTAGAGTAGTATTTGGTTCTGCCCCTGAAACTTTCAAGATTTGTTTAGTTGAGTCTGTAGCATCTAATTGAAGTTTAGCTTTAGGTTGAAAATCACTATTATCTTTCACTGCTACAGAAATAGTTGTACCTGATGGCATCGGCACTGTTTTTTGCGAGTTGCCAAACACTTGGAAGCTAAAATTGCCTGAACCACTTGTAATGAACCCATTACTATCAAATCCTGTATTCCAAACAAATGTTGGTGTGTCGTGTGCAAAAGAGAATACCAATTGTTGGCGGAGTACTGCACTTAGACCACTGTCGCAAGTATTTGGGATATTCGGTTGTGCAAAGCTAGAAATCGCGCATTGTAATGCACCAGCGGCTTTTTGATAAATGAATTCACCTACACTATGTAGATTATCTTCGTTATCATCCTTAAAGAAATCGCCAATATTATCAGTTAAGGTATCCGTGCCTGCTGTATATAAATTGTCGCCATTATTATCTATATAACTCTTGTCACCTTCAACATAGGCTAAAACAGTCACACGGTTATCTAAAGGTCTTGGGCTCTGAGTCGTTAAAGTCACAGAGCAAACACCTTTATCATCCGTCATACAGTTTGAATCAACTTTACCGCCTTCGCTGACAAAACTGATGACTGTATCTTTCGGTACAGGGTTACCTGTACGGTCACGCATACGGGCAACGATCGTTGCAACATCCCCATCAATATCTGTACGTAAAGACTGTTTAGAAACAGATAGACTGACACCATTTTGTGTAACGCGTCCAGAAGAAACCTTCACGCCTTTAGAAATTGCTGATACAGTTGGAGATGCGACCAATGTTGCTTTAATCTCTACAGGGCCTGGAATATTACCTGGATATAAATTAACAACAATTTTACCTTTAGAATCACTTTTTAATATTTGGGTAGCGCGGTTATTCAATGTCACAAAATTAAGATCATTTGGCGCTTTTTCCAAAGAGACCTCTACGTCTTTATCTTTTGCAGGAACACCATTGGCATAAAGCGTAAACTCAATAGAGTTAGATGCTGCAGATCCACTGCTCTTTATACCTAAATTAACATCAGCGGCAGTTGTATAAACTAGAGAATCTGCTGCTACCGCTGCAATATTAAGTGTTGTTGTAACAGTGGCTGAGCTGCTTGGCGAAGATGCTGTAACAACAACAGGGCCTTCACATAAATCACCATTCGAAGCAATGGCTTTATATGAAGTAATAACATTGCCTTGATTTGATGAAATTACAGATGCAGGATCGAATGTTCCACAACTTGCAGTAAAGTTCACCGTTACATTGTTTTGCGCTTGAGAATTTTGATTTAAAGTTTTTAAAGTAATATTTGTAGAAGCGCCAGATGAAAGACCAGCAGCTGCAGCAGATATATTTGATAAGACAACATTTAATGACTGTAAACTAAAGACTGCATCTTTTGCTGTAACGGTATTACCATCATATTCAGCACTTGCTGAAATTTTGTAGGCACCTGTACTGCTCAAATTTTCAGGTGTTACTGAAATAGTTGCTTCACCGTTTGCATTAGTCACAACTGCAGCATTAGAGCTGCCAAAAGTGACTCCACCAGTTGAAGTAAATGTAACGATTGCTCCACTAACACCATTTCCAGACTGATCTGTCACTTTTACAGTAGCTGTTACACCCTCTGCAGTAATAACCGTAGTCGAATTACCATTCAAATCTTTCAGCTGAATTGCGCTAGCATTCAGCGATTTGACTTCTTCACCAGTATTGGGATTTGTTGAAGAACCACCAGAATTTGCCCCTTCATTAAAATAACCATCACTACCACCACCACCACAACTAGCCAACAATACGGCTAAAGCTATAGCTGACAGTTTCATAGTCACTTGTTTTTTTTGCATGGAATTCCCCCAAAACCCTCAATATATATAGAGTTGTTATAAATATTTATTGGTTGCTATGTAACCATAATTATAGCTTTATGTAAACACAAGGAATACAAATGTTTGATATGTTAAATTTGAAGAATGAAGGAGAATTTTATGTACGACATCATCATTATCGGTTCAGGAACAGCAGGCATTTCAGCCTATAAAGAAGCAATTAAAAAAACACAAAATCTTCTTATCATTAATGATGGGCCTTGGGATACTACCTGTGCACGCGTTGGTTGTATGCCAAGTAAAATACTTATCTCTACTGCCAACCGTATGTACGAAATAAGACATGCAGATAATTTAGGACTAGATGTCAAAAGTGAAATTGATACCTCTAGCGTCATGCAACATGTTCAAACCTTACGTGATCGTTTTACAAGAGCCACGTTAAAAGATGTTGAAAGTTGGCCAAGCCAACATAAAATTTCAGGTAAAGCTGAATTTATTGATTCAAATACCATTCAAGTAAACAACCAAACATATCAAGCCAAGTCATTTATCCTTGCTGTAGGTACAACGCCTGCTATAGATACAGAACAAAAACAAATATTAGGCGATAAATTAATTACGTCCGATCAAATATTTGAGTTAGAACAACTACCAAAATCTGTCGCAGTTATTGGAAGTGGCGTGATCGCTTTAGAATTGGCTCAGGCTTTAACACGGCTTAATGTAAACACCACTGTTTTTGCACGTAGTCGAAAAATTGGCTCATTGACTAGCCCCATATTACAAAAGCTCGCACAGGAAGAGTTAAGTAAAGAATTAAAGCTAAAGTTTGAAATTTTACCTGAACATTACTCTCTTGAAGGCGATCTAGTTCATTTAACCTATACTGAAGAAAACGTACAAAAGTCGCTACAAGTTGACTATGTTTTAGCTGCAACTGGCAGACGTACATTATTAAATACCTTAGGTTTAGAACGTATAAGTGCAGAATTTAAAGATATTAAAAATTTACCGATCAATCCGGATACAAAGCAACTAGCTGATTATCCAATTTTTATAGTCGGTGATGCACATACCAATACCCCTATCCAACACGAAGCAGCTCATGAAGGTAAATTTACAGTACAAAACTGTTTAAACTTTCCACAAATTAAATCCATCAAGACGCTAACCCCTTTAGGCATCTTATTTTCTACACCACAAATGGCAACTATTGGTCAAAGCTATAAGCATCTACAAGATAAAAACACAGAATTCGTCATTGGTTACGTTTCTTATGAAAAACAAGGTCGTGCGATTGTTGCTGCTAAAAATAAAGGGGCTGCCGAAGTATATGTGGATACAATTAACCATACACTATTAGGAGCTGAGCTATTCTGTGCAGAAGCTGAACATTTAGCACATTTGCTAGCTTGGATGATTTCAGAAGAACTAAGCATACATGAAATTTTGAATAAACCGTTTTATCATCCGACATTAGAAGAAGGTTTAAGAACAGCACTGAAACATGCAAGACGACAGCTCAATCAAGCTTAGTCTATAAATGTCTCAGGGAGTATAGTAACCACTCATATTCCCTGCAGAAAACCCTGCGATAAAAGCATATTCGATATAAAATTGAGTCAGATTCAATCCATATAAAACCAAACAAACCACTACAAAGACCACCAATGCTGACATCACACGCGCAGCTTTATGTTCTGCCTGATTATATTTTGATGTTTGAATTACCACATTTTTCAATTTATTTCGATTGATATAAAACTGCTTAAAAATAGGCAATCGAATAATCAAAATATGCATCAGCACAATACCTATAAACCAATGCAAACCTGCAACCCAATAATTAAATAACAAATGCTGTAGATACATGACCACACCGATCAGAATCAGCGATAAGACTAAATTTAACAGTAAGTAATTCGGATAAAATTTTCTGTACATCAAGAGTTTATAATTATTTTATGAATGATTTCAGACTATATCTTTTCCCCAAGCATAAAAAAAGCCCCCTGCTATTTGCAGAGGGCTTTTGGAATAATGAGCTGGCGATGACTTACTCTCACATGGGTAACCCCACACTACCATCAGCGCTAAGAGGTTTCACTTCTGAGTTCGGGAAGGGATCAGGTGGTTCACTCTTGCTATTGTCGCCAG